>JBBEEL010000078.1:0-22009 GCA_040880785.1 Akkermansiaceae bacterium
GTCCGCGGACTGATCCAAGAGATGATCCGAGAAAACCCTCGGTCATTCTTATTTCATCGAACTCCGGCGCATGTCGCAGGGCTCCACCGCCACGAATACTTTCAAGCTGCCGGAGGAGCTCAGCATGGCCTGGCGGCTTCGAGTTGGCGTTTGGTAGCTCACGCCATGATGGGCGGCGCAGCGCGGAGCGCTCAAGCCACTGGCGCGGAGAGTAGCCCCGCCGCCACCTTGCTCCTTCAGGCCATGATTGCCTCGTGGACCTCCTCCACCTTCTCCAGCCCGGTCAGATGGGCGACGAGGGCAAGGGCGAAATCCAGCGCCGTGCCCGCACCGCGCGAGGTCACCAGCTCGCCATCGATCACGACCCGCTCGTCTAGGGCGTCCGGCAGCTCCCCGCGGGTGGAAAAGTGCGCGGTGAAACGCTTCCCCTCCAACAAACCGGCATCTTGCAAAATCAAGGGCGCGGCACAAATCGCGGCAATTGTTTTGCCGCGCATGTAAAAATCCTTCGCCAGCTCCGCCGCGCGCCCGTCGGTCCGCAATTCCTGCACGCCCGGACCACCAGGAAGAAATAACAAATCGAACTTGTCGAAATCCACCTCACCCAGTGACGCATCGGGCTCCAGCCGGATCCCGCAGCGGCCGGTCACGATCTGGCCGCCCAGCGAGGCGATCACCACCTCCACCCCGGCCCGCCGCAGCAGATCGACCGGAGTGACCGCTTCGATTTCCTCAAAACCATCGGCGAGCAGGCATAGCACGGACTTTTTCATCACTCAGGGGGAATTTCTAAATTTCTAACGAAGACCCACCGCCCGGCGCACCCGGTCGAGCACCTTGCTCGCCTCCGCGCGCGCGCGCTCGGCACCCGCGACGAGGACTTGATCAATATAACCCGGATCCGCCAAAATCTCAAGCCGCCGGGCGCGCATCGCCGCGAAGTAATCCCAATACGCGTCCGCCAGGCGCTTTTTGAAATCGCCGTAGCCCACGCCGCCCTGCTCGTGGTCCGCCACCATCGCCGCGTAGGCATCCGGCCCGGCGAAGAGCTTGTAAAGCGCCAGAATCGTCGAGTCCTCAACGGGTTTCGGTGATTCCACGGGCGTCGAGTCGGTCACGATTTTCATGACAAGTTTCTTCAAGGGCTTCTCCTCGCCGAAGATCGGCAGCGTGTTTTGGTAGCTCTTGCTCATTTTTCGCCCGTCCAGGCCGATGACCACTGCAGTGTCTTCACGGATGATCGGGTCCGGCAAAACCACGGTGCCGGCACCGTAGGTTTCATTAAGCTTCACCGCCAGATCCCGCGTCACCTCGAGGTGTTGCTTCTGGTCCTTACCGACCGGCACCTTGTTGGAGTCGTATAACAAAATGTCCGCCGCCATCAGCACCGGATAGGCGAAGAGCGCGTGGTTCGGCGCGATCCCCTGCGCGGTCTTGTTCTTTGTAGGAATGGCACTTCGCGAGCAAGCTCATCGGGCAAACCGTCGAGAGAATCCAAGCCAGTTCATCCACCTCCGGCACGGCGCTCTGGCGGAAAAACACCGCGCGCGCCGGGTCGAGCCCGCAGGCGAGGAAATCCACCGCCAGCTCGTGGATGTTACTCCGCAGCGCCGCGGGGTCCTGCGAGGAGGTCATCGCATGATAATCCGCGATGAAATAAAACGCCTCACCCTCGTCCTGAAGCCGCACGGCCGGCTCCATCGCGCCGAAAAAATTTCCGACATGAAGTTTTCCGCTAGGTTGAAGGCCGGTGAGGATGCGCATGGCGCGGAGCATGGATTCCACCCGCGGAATCGGTCAAGCGGGGATCCCGTCCAGCTTCAGGAGACTTTCAGGAGACCTCCTGATTCCACAATCATTGTCGCGGCCGCGACAATGATTGTGAGGGCTCGCCCTTCACGCGCCAAAGAAAGCTCCCCCCCTCAAATCTCTGCGAACAAGGCCTCGACCATCTCCACGCACTTCGCTCCCGGCATCACACTCAAGTCCATCTGGTTCATCACGTAGGCGAAGGAGATCCCCGTTTCCGGATCCCCCAGCGCATGGCTCCCGCCCGCGCCGGGATGCCCGAAGGCGGTGCGCGAGGGACCATAAAGCTGCCGGATCTTCCCGCCCGCCTCATCCAGCGGATCCTGCTGCGCCCCGCTGGTGAATTTCGTCGGCCGCAGCAGCACCCGGTCCTCTCCGCTGGTCTGCGGCGTCAGCAGCGCCTGCCGGACACTCGCCGACAGCGGGCTCGCGATCGACCCGATCGCCGCTTGGTAAAATTTCGCCAGCGCTGAGGCCGTCCCGACCCCGCCCATCGCCGGCAAGCCCGCTGCCCACGCCACCGGCTCGTTCATTTCATGCACCGAGTGCAGTCCGCGCGGCGAGGAGAATGCCCGCCGGGTGAAGGTGCCCGAGGTGGTGAGATGCTTGTAAAAACCATCTGCCAGATCCGATTTATCCGCCTTTCCCGGATAGAGCCGCGCCACCCGCGGCCACTCGGCTTCCGGCAGTCCGATCCAGAAATCCAGTCCCAGCGGCCGGGCCAGCGTTTCCCGCCAATAGCTGCCGAGCGTCTGTCCCGTCAGCCGCCGCACCGGCTCGTCCACCAGTGCGCCAAAGGTCCGCGGGTGGTAGCCATGCCCGTTGCCCATGTCCCATGCGGGCACCTGCGCCTCGATCGCCGCCACCACCTCCGCGTGCTCCAGCAAGTTCGCCCGCCGGTCCAGCGCCGCCAGCCCGCATTGATGCGACAGCAACTGGGAAAAGCGCGCCGCCACCAGCGGAAACTCCGGCCACACCTCCCGCACCGGCGTTTCCCCGTTGAGCCCGCGGCTTTCCAAGGCCATCAGCAAGCTCGCTGCCGCCGGCACCTTCGTCGCCGAATACACCGGCACCAGCGTCGCCGCCGTCCACGGCCGCAGCCGCTCTTTTTCGCACCAGCCATGGCCATGGGAAATGAGTTCCTCCCCGTCCCACCAGATGCTCACGGACGCGCCGATCTCCCCCCGCTCGCGGAAATTCCGCTCGAAGACCTCCAACACCTGACCCAAGACCGCAGGGCTCACCGCCATGCCTCCGTGTCGCCGATGAGGTCCCAAACCGCAATCCCGAACTGCGCGACAGCCACCCAGGGAGTGGCGATCGGGTGGGCCTTGGCCCGCAAAATCAAGGAATGCGGAAAATCTTTTGGTTCGAGGGGTCGCGCGCGAGTTGGCCGGATTTGAAGCCTTCCACGTCGATGACGTTGAAGGGAGAAAAGGGGCTGATCACTTGGTCAGGATTGGCCGTGCGCTGGGCAACGGGATAGGTGCCGGGTGGGGTCGGGGAAGCGGGCGGACTTTCGGAGAAGCCTTCCGGCGGCATCTCAGCATCCGTGTCGCCGCGGTAATCGTTGGGTCGATCCGTCCGGTAAGCGTCCCGCTGGGGGTCATAGGCAGTCGGGCCCCCGCGGCCATAGAGGCCCGGCGCGCGCGCGGGCGGGGGTGATTGGAAGCAGGAGACCAACGCGGCGAAGCTGCCAACCGCGAGGGTAAGAGTGAGAGTGAGTGTGGTTTTAGACATGGGCGTTTGGACCTTGGTTTTCCGCAGTCTATTCAACCGGGGAGGATCGTGCAATCAGATGCTTGCAAAGAATTGCCAGCTTTCGCGGCTTGGAGACGCTGTAGCGGTGACCAAACACGCGGAAGCGATCGGCGCGCATTTTTTCCAGCAGGAGTTGGTAAATCTCGCCCATGATCCGGGCCGGCACGAGCGCACGGCAGTCGCCCGCCGTGAGTGCGGCGTTGGCCGCGGCGTAATAGTTTTCCGCGCGGTCGGCCTGAAAATCCATCAGGGCGGTGAAACGCGCGTCATGCACGCGGGCGGCGAGATCCTGCTCGGTGTAGTCGAAGCGGGCGAGGTCCGCGAGCGGCAGGTAGATGCGGCTCCCGTTAGCGAGATCCTCATCGATGTCGCGCAGGATATTCGTCAGTTGCAGGGCATGGCCGAGGGCGAGGGCGTATTTTTCCGAGGCGGGATCCCGGCAACCGAAAATCCGGATGGAAACGAGGCCGACGGCGCAGGCGACTTTCCAGATGTATCCTGATAGATCGTCCCAAGTTGCGAAGCGCTGGGGCTGCAAATCCATCTGGCAGCCGTCGATGACGGCGGTGAGCAAGTGGGCGGGGATCTGGCGGCGCTCGCGCAGCGCGGCGACCTCGCGCTGGAAATCATCCGGGCTGGCGAAGCCATGGGTGAGCCCGGATTTCCATGCATCGAGCTGGCGGGCACGCTCGGCGGCGGGGAGGCCCGGGTCGTCTGCGAGGTCGTCCATGATCCGGCAGAACGCGTAAAAAACCACCATGTCCTCGCGCCGGTCGCGCGGCAGGATTTGGAGCGCGAATGCCAGGTTGGACTTGGCCTTGCGGGTGATTTCCGAGGCGACCGACACGGGATTTTCTATCAGCGGATGAATCCCCAGTGGCCGGTGGTGATGGGCCAGAGGGCGAAGAGCGCGGGACCGACGAGATTGAACTCCTTGACGGGGCCCCAGTAGCGGGAATCCAGCGAGTTGGCGGTGTTGTCGCCAAGAGCGGCGTATTCGCGCAGGCCGGGAGGTGCCTCGCCGGCGAGGGTGAGGGTGTCATTCACGCTGGCGAGATACTGCGGGAGTTTCCTGCCATGGTGGGCCTGCTCGCCGGGGCTGGCGGGGATGTAGCCGTGCGGGCTGATGGCGTAGGGCCCCTCGCCCTGGATTACCTTCTGGATGCCGGGTTCCTGGGCGATTTTTCCATCGATCAGCAGGTTGGGCGGCTGGATGGAGAGCGTGTCGCCCGGGACGCCACAAAGGCGCTTGATGTAGTGCGAGCCGGCTCCTTGGTCGCCGCTGCGCTGCTGGATGCCGGCGATGCCGATGGTGTCGAAGACGAAGACCTCGCCGCGCTTGGGTTTGCGGAAATGGTAGGAAAGCTTGTCCACCAGGACGAGGTCGCCCGAGTCGATGACGCCCTCGGCCAGGACGGTGCCCGCGGGGATGAGCCCGCGGTTGCGGCTGGCCACGGCCAGGGCGTCCCGCAGGCCGATGTCCATGGCCGGATTGGTCGGCGCGGGCAGCCGGATCGGTGGGGAATCCAGGAAGCGGATCTCCGAACGGCTGAAAAAGTGCAGGAACTGCATATCCCGGATGTCCAGCCCACCCTGCGGGGTGACGGCGAGGCGGCGGTCGCGCTCGGTGACCTCATACGCGTAGGTCCGGCCGCGCAGGACTTTTTCCACCATCCGCTGCGGGAAGCTCGGCCAGTCCGCCCGTGCCAGGGGCGTGCCGATGATGCCGTTGAGAGTCGGCTGCATGGAGCCGGTGGGGATGCGGAAGGGTTGCAGGTAATAGGCACGCAGGCCCAGCGCGATGACGATGGCGACGAACATGACCTCAACATTTTCCTCAAGCCAGCCGAGCGGTTTTTCGTGAGGAAGGGCGTTTTCACAAACCGCCTGGAGCTGCTTGGAGGCCTCGGCGACTGCGGAAAGGTCCTTGGCTTTCACCGCAGTGAGCAGGTCGTCACGGCGGGATTCTATCTCGGCGACACGCTCGGGCTTGAGCAGGTCGCGCTTGTAATCGACGAATTTCCGCGCGCCCTTGGCCAGGTGCTTCGCTTCGTTTTTCCACTTGGGCGTGAACATCCGCGCAGTGTCACGGCGGATCGGGCGGACTGCAAGCTCGGAGAGCAGGTCGCCGCGGCTCGGGCTTCCGGTATTGCGCAGGAAAATGGGAGCTTGCAGCGGTGGCTTAAGTCTGCTAGCATGCGCAACTCATTCTGCGCCCGTCGCGTGGACAGGAGAAAACCAATAACCAGACAAACATGAAAACCATCAAATACCTCGTCATGGCAGCTGTGGCACTATTCTTCGCCGCCTCATGCCAACAACAAACGGCCCCGGGCCCAGGCCCTTCGCCCGCACCTACCTACTACGGCAAATAATTGCCTCACCAAAAACCCGGCCTGCCATCACGGCAGGGCGGGTTTTTTTGTGCCCAGAGAAATCACGGCGGATTCATTTCCATTGCTCCAGCACCCGGAACGCGTCGCCCGCGCCGTGGGCGTCCTGCAGCAGGGCGTCCGGCGAGGAGGGAAGAAACTCGCGCAGGGTCATCAGTTTTTGCCCGCCGACCCATGCCGCACTCCAGTTTTGGAGATCGGTGAAATTGACGTCTGCCGTGAGATCCTGGCGGCCGGGATGGTCATAAATCGCCGGGCCTTCGATCCGTTGATGGAGCAGATAGCCGCGGATAGTCCCGCGCGGGCGGCGGTGATAGAGCGTCGCCGCCGGAGCGCCGTAATCGATTGTGAGAAGGCGGCCGGCTGTCCAAGCGGGCAGCCAGCCGGCGAGGTAGCGCTGGTAGGATTCGTGCACTTCGATGAGCTGCCCAAGAGGATGGGCGGCGGAAAATCCGGTCGATTCTGGCAGCGGTGCGGGCGGCAAGAGGAATTCGCGCGGTCGCTGGTTTTCGCCGAATTCCACGGCCAGTTCCTGCCAGCCCAGTGCGGTCTTTTGAAAGCGCCGCACTGGGAAAGCATCGACGAGTTCATTGGAGAAAATCACCGCCCGGCCGCGACAGGCCTGGAGCGCCTCGGCCATGCTGCCGTGCCAGCAGGCGCGTTTTCGCAAGAGCGCCCGCTGCCGCCCGGCAAGCGGTTGCGAGCTTTCCACCAGATGAAGCCGCGTCTGCCAGCGGAGCTGCCACGGCAGGAACCCGTGCGTGGCGGCGGCGAGCGTGCCTTCACCGGGGCCGATTTCGATCAAGTCGCGACAGCCCGTCTCGCGCAACGCCCGGGCCGCCCAAGCGGCGATCGCCCGCGCCAGGGTTTCCGAAAGCATCGGCGCGGTGGTGAAATCCCCGCGCCGGCCGACGCCGGAAATCTGCCGTGCATAGTAACCATGGTGCGGGTCGTGCAGCGCCCGGGCCATGAACTGCTCGAAGGAAACCGGATTTTCAAATTGCATCGGGGCACTGGCAGGAAAACAAAACAACCGCAATTCCTTGCGGAATGCGGTTGATTGGAAATTTCCCAGCTGGGGAACTCCGGGAGAGGATCAGACCGCAGTTGAAGCGGTGCGGGCCTTGCGGATGATGCTGTTGACGGTCTCCGATGGCTTGGCGCCCACGGCGAGCCACTTGTCGGCGATGCCGAGGTCGATGGTGTAGTTGACGCCTCCAATCAGCGGGTCGTAGGTGCCCAACTGCTCGATGTAACGTCCGTCGCGACGCTTGCGGCTGTCAACGGCAACAATTTTATAGTAAGGGCGGTCTTTGGTGCCCTTGCGGTTGAGTCGGATGGATACGGACATGATAGAAGTCGTCTTTTACGTTTGCCCGGAGACGGGCGGGCGCGGAAATTGGAGGATTCCCCGGCGAATGCCAAGAATAATCTTGATCAATTTGTGTTTGGCCCTCGACGAGCGGGAGGCGTGGCGGGTGTGCATGCAGGCGGGAGCACTTCACGGGGAAGCGGAACGACGGCGCGCGGAAGCGGTGAGGCAAGGGGATCTCCGCTTCACTCCCGGCCTTGCGGTGGGGAGTCTGGCGGACTACAAAACGCGCGTGGCACCGATCCGTTATTTCAATCGACACACTGGCGCGCTGGAAACCGAGCAGGTTTATGGCGAGGGATTCCTGCGTTGGTCCTACGGCAATCCGCTGGGCGCGATCTCGTTGGACACCTTCGTCAAACGCCCGTTTTTCTCGGCCTGGTATGGGCGGCGGATGAGCACGGCGGCGTCCGCAGCGCGGGTTGCGCCGTTCATTTCCAAATACGCACTCGATCCGGCGGACTTCGAGGCCGCGGCGGATTCTTACGCGAGCTTCAACGCGTTTTTTTACCGCAAGCTCAAGCCGGCGGCGCGGCCGGTCGATCCGGATGAGGCCAGCGTGGTCTTCCCGGCGGACGGGCGGCATCTTGGGTTCCAGCGGGCGTCGGAAATCGAGAACGTGTTTGTAAAAGGGCAGAAGTTCGACCTCCCGGCGATGCTCGGCGACCGCGCGCTCGCGGAGCGCTACGCGGACGGCGCATTGGTGCTCTCGCGGCTTTGTCCGGTGGACTACCACCGGTTTCATTTTCCGGCGGCGGGCGTGCCGGGGGAAACGCGGGTCATCGACGGTCCCTTGTTTTCCGTCTCGCCGATCGCCCTGCGCCAGCGCCTCGCCTACCTCTGGACTAACAAGCGGGCGCTCACCGAGCTGGTGACAGAGCGCTTCGGGCGGATCCTCTTGTTGGAGATCGGCGCGACCTGCGTCGGCACCATCCGCCAGACGTTCACGCCCGGGGAGCCGGTGGCGAAGGGCGGGGAGAAGGGCTACTTTGCCTTCGGCGGTTCGTCCACGCTGACGCTTTTCGAGCCGGGGGTGATTTGCTTGGAGCAGGATCTTTTGGAGCACTCGGCCAGGCAAATCGAACTTTACGCGCGGATTGGCAGCCGGATGGGCGGCCTTGCTTGACCTACTGGAATTACCGACTGAAGTTTCCCCAACCACTCCATGTTGCACCACCCCAAGAACCTGGACGAACACGCCCGGGAAGCTCTCAAGCCCGCGCTGGAAGGCCAGCTTTCGCCCGCCGAACGGATCGCCCTCTACAAGCGATTCTTGAAAGCGGAGGAACACCGTATCCTGCTGCACCACCGCTCAGGGGCGGGCGGCGTCGAGGTCACACGACTGCGCGGGGCACTCATCGACACGGTGATCCGCTCGATTTTTGATGCGGCGCTGCACGCGCGGCAGGGGGAAATGTTGCCGATCGCGCTGGTGGCCACCGGCGGCTACGGCCGCGGCACGCTCAACCCGCGCTCGGACATCGACATTCTTTTCCTGTTGCCGCGGGCATCCACCAAGCTGCCGAAGGTGCTTCAGGAACTGGTGCAGGAGGTGCTTTACCTGTTGTGGGATGTCGGGTTCAAGGTCGGCCATGCCTGCCGCTCGGTGCCGGAATGCATCGAGCAAGCGAAGGCGGACCAGGAAAACAAGACCGCCCTGATGGATGCCCGGCTGATCACGGGCGACGAGCAGCTTTTCATCCAGTTCCAAGAACGGTTCCAGAAGGACTGCATCAACAAGGGGCAGGAAGCATTTTTCGCGCTGCGCGGCGAGGACCTGCGGGCGCGCCACCAGAAGTCATCCCACACCGTTTTCCTGCAGGAACCCAACGTGAAGGAAAGCTGCGGCGGACTGCGGGACTATCATAATATCCTCTGGGTCGCGCGGGTGAAACACGGCAGCACCGATCTCTCCACTCTTGTCGATGACCGCATCATCACGGCGAACACGCGGCGGGAAATCGAGGCGGCGCACGATTTCATCCACCGCGTCCGCAACGAGCTGCATTATCACAGTAACAAGGCGACCGATCAGCTCACGCTCCAGCTCCAGGGTGTGGTCGCCACCGCCTTCGACTACCCGCAGCGCGACATCCTGCGCCGCACCGAGGCGTTCATGCGCGATTACTACCGCCACACCCGGCATCTTTACCGCCACACCACCTCGGTGATGGAGACGTTCCAGATCGAGCAGGATTCGCGTGCGGAGTCCGGCTTCCGCTCGTTCCTGACGTTCCGGCAAAAGCGGCGGGAGGAATTCGACGGCTTCATCACCCGCGACGGCCGTTTATTTCCCTCAAACCCGGAAATTTTCCGCGACGACCCACACCGCCTGATGCGGCTTTTCCAACATTGCCAGCTGCGCAACCTCAAGCTCAGCCCGCAAATCCGCCGCTTGGTGGCCTTGCACTGGGAAGACATCGACCGGCCGTTCCGCTACTCGAAGACCAACCGGCTGATTTTCCAAGGCATCCTCGAGCGTAAGGGCGAGGTCGCGCGGATCCTCCGGTTGATGCACCGCGTCGGCGTGCTCGGCCGCTACCTGCCGGAATTCGGCGCGCTTGACTGCCTCGTCCAGCACGAGTTTTTCCACCGCTACACCGCGGATGAACACACGCTGCGCTGCGTGGATCAGCTCGACCAACTGATCACCGAGACGGAGCCGAGGCGGGAAATTTACCGCCGCCTGTTTCTCGAAATCCAAGACGCCTACGCGCTCTATCTTGCCGTGATCCTGCACGACACCGGCCGCGCGGAGAACGTCCGCGAGCACATCGACGGCTCGGCCCTGCTCGCCGCCCGGCTCTGCAACCGCCTCCAAATCCAAGGCGCGCGGCGGACGCTGATCATGTTTCTGGTGGATAACCACCTCACCTTCTGGCGCACCGCCACCACCCGCAATCTCGACGATCCGGAGGTCATCGGCGAGTTCGCCTCCATCGTGAAAACCACCTCGAATCTCGATGCGTTGTTCCTGTTCACCTTTGTCGATTCCAACGCCACTTCCCCCGAGAGCTGGAATAGCTGGAAGGAAAGCCTGATGCTTCAGCTCCATCAGGCGACGCACCGCTTTATCGAAGGTGGCCGCGAACAATACTCGCTCCAGCTCGACGCCGACCGCCTTTCCTTGCGCGACAAGGTCATTAACACGATGCGTGAGGACTACCATCCGGACGTTGAGCGGCATTTCGAGCGGATGCCGTCCGCCGCTTTCCATTTCCGGCAGGCCGCCCACATCGTCACCCAGGTGCGGACCGTCCGCCATTTCCTCCAGCGCGAGGAGGAGCGGGGCGACTCGCTGGCCTCGTGCGTCAAGTGGATCGATCATTCCGACAAGGGTTACACCGAAGTGGTCCTCGCCACCCGCGACAAGCCGCTGCTGCTAGAAAAGATCTGCTGCGCCTTCGCCTCGGAGCAAATCAACATCCTCTCCGCGGACCTCTTCACCCGCCAGGACGGGATCGTGGTGAATATCTTCCGCGTCTGCACCACCAACTTCGAGCCCGTCTCCAACGCGGCGATGCGGAAGCGTTTTCTCCTCACCTTTGAGGAAATTCTAGCGGCAAAAACCTATGAGCCGGACAAGTTCCTGCGGCGCAAGGTGAATTTCCTCAAGCCCCGCTCTGACCACAATATCACCGTTCCCGTCCGCGCCTTCGTCAGCAACGAGCTCCACCCGGCCTGCACCGCGGTGGAGATTCAGGGCCTCGACCGGATCGGCTTGCTCCACGACCTTTTCAGCACCATCAACCAGCACGGCCTCAACACCGCCCACGCCCGGATCTGCACGGAAAAAGGCGTGGCGATGGACACGCTCTACATCACCACCGCGGAGGGGGCGAAGATCGAGGACAGTGACCTGCTAAAGCAGTTGGAAAAGGAATTCACCGCGCTGATTTCCCGGCCGGAGACGACCGAGTGAATTGCGTTGAAGGAAGGCGGTTCACTCGCTGTCGGTTTGGATTTTCTTGAGGACTTCCACCCGGACGGGGATGACGCCGCGTTTGACAAAGCCGAGGCGTTCGGCGGTGCCGATGGTCACGTCAATGATGCGGCCCTTGATGTAGGGGCCGCGGTCGTTGATGGTGACCACTTCGGATTTGCCGTTGGCTTCGTTGATCACGCGCACCTTGGTCCCCATTGGGAGGGTCTTGTGGGCCGCAGTGTAGGCGTTGTTGCAAAGCTTTTGGCCACTCGCCGTTTTGGTGCCACGGTTGGTCTTGATGGAATACCAAGAGGCCTTGCCATTTTGAGTGGATTTCACCGCGTATTGCGACGCGATCGGGTCGGGTTTTGGTTTTGAGTCTGCATTCCCGGTTGTCGCGCAACTGGGAATAAGGATGACGCCGGCGATTGCCAGGGCCACGGATTTTTGGTTCCGGGTCATGTTCATCGTGTTAAGGTCCCCTTTGGGGCGAGGGCGGACTTAGCCGGAGCGGCGGGAGGAAACAAGACAAAAGTGCCCCGTTATTTCCAGGCAGCGGCGTCGAACAGGCGTGAGGTTTTCTCCTGGTCTTCGCCCATTTTCGCGAATGTCTCGGTGTCGATCTTGAATGACCCCCATGTTTGGTGGGTTGGGTTGAGGGTGAAATCCATGGAGATCGGATACTCGTAGCTGCCGGCGGCGATGAGCTGCTGGACCTCGGGAGTGACGAGGAACTCAAGGAAGGCCTTCGCATTCTGCGGGTTCTTGGCATGGCGGGTGATGCCCGCGGCGCTGATGTTCACGTGGGTGCCGCGGCCATCTTGATTCGGGAAAACGAGGCGCATTTTTGCCGCGGCAGCGCGTTCTGCGGCATCCGGCGAGTTGAGGAGGAGGCCGAAGTAGTAGGTGTTGGCCACGCAGACGTCGGCGAGTCCGGCGGCGACGGCCTTGATCTGGTCGCGGTCGCCACCTTGCGGCGGGCGGGCGAGATTGGAGGCCACCCCCTTGGCCCAGGCGGTGGCTTTTTCCTCGCCGTGGGCGCTGATGAGCGAGGCGGCGAGGGATTGGTTATAGCTGCTGGAGGACGAGCGCACCAGCAGGCGGGCCTTCCACTCAGGCTTGGCGAGATCCTCGTAATCCTTGATTTCACCGGCCTTCACGCGGTCCGCAGCGACGAGGATGACCCGCGCCCGGACGGTGTAGGGGAACCAGTGGCCATCGGCGTCGCGAAGATTTTCCGGAGTCGCTTGCTCGAGGATTTCGGACTTCAGTGGCTGGAGCAAGCCTTCGGCACGGGCGCGTTGCATCCGGCCGGCATCGACGGTGATGAGCACGTCCGCCGGGCTGTTCGCGCCTTCGGACTTGAGCCGCTCGATGAGCTGGTCGGCCTCGGCATTGACGACTTTCACCTCAATGCCGGTTTTTTGCGTGAAAAGCTCGTTGATCTCCTGGTCCACCCCGTAATGCCGGTGCGAATAGACGTTGAGGACCTCCGCAGCGGTGGCGACGGAAAGCAGCAGAGGGGCGAGCGCGAGGACGCGGCGGAGAAGCTTGTTGCGAAGTGGTCTCATTAGTGGCCGGACACTAGCGGTCCATCACCCAGCGGCAAGAGAAATTCGTCCGGTGAAAACGTTTATTGCGCGCTCGGCTGGAAAGTTCCGCGGGTGAGGTGGGCGCGGGCTTCGCCGACGAGGAAGAGCGAGCCGGCGACTAGGATTGGATCGGTCTGGTTGACGGTGGCGGCGTGGGCCTGGGCGAAGCTGTCGAAGCAGGCGTGCGGCGGCGCGGCGGGCGGCAGATGGCTGGCGAGCTCCGCAGCGCTGACAGCGCGTGGGCTGGCGATGGGGCAGAGGAAAATGCGCGAGGCGAGCGGAGCGAGGGTGGCGAGAACCTTGCCAATTTCCTTGTCGGCGACGGCGCTGAAGATCAGGGCGGCTTGGCGGCCGGGAAATTTTTCGTGCCAGGTGGCGGCGAGCGCTTCGGCGGCCTGGGGATTGTGCGCGCCGTCTAGGACGATGCCGGGACGGATGGTTTCAAAGCGCCCGGGCCAGTCCACGCGGCTCAGACCGTAGCGCACGCTGTCCGCGCTGAGCGGCAGCCCGGCGCGATGCAGCGCGGTGACGGCGAGCGCGGCATTCCACGCCTGATGCGCACCGGCGAGGGCAAGCGGGTAGCCGAGCAGCGGCTCCTCGATGAACTCGATGGGTGCCCGCGCGGCGTTGGCTTCCTTCTCCAAAACCCGCCGCGCGGCGGGATCCTGCGGCGCGCTGATGGCGGGCTTGCCATGGACGAAAATCCCGGCTTTTTCCGCGGCGATTTTCTCGATCGTGTCGCCAAGCCACTGCATGTGGTCAAGGCCGATCGGGGTGACCACGCAGACGTCAGCAGGCACGGCGGTGGTGGCGTCGAGGCGGCCGCCCATGCCGGTTTCCAGCACGACGATTTCGCACTCGCGCTGGCGGAACCAACGCATGGCGAGGACGAGAGAGATTTCGAAAAAGGTCGGGTGATTTTCCATTTCCTCGCACAGCACGCGGAGCTCGGTGAGCAGCGCGGCGCAGGATTCCTCGGGAATTTCCACGCCGGCGACCTTGATGCGCTCGCGGAAATCGATGAGGTGGGGCGAGGTGAAAAGCCCGCAGCGGCGGCCGCAGGCGCGGGCGATGCTGTCAATCATCGCACAAGTGCTGCCCTTGCCATTGGTCCCCGCGACGTGGATCACGCGGGTGCTGTGGGCGGGATAGGCGAGAAATTCCTTGAGCAGATGGCGCGGCCCGTCAAGGCCCAGCTTGACGCCGAACATCTGGGTGGAAAACAGCCAATCAATCGCCTCGCGGTAGTGCATCGTGACGCCCATCCATCACCCGGATCCGACCGCGTGCCAAGCGCGGATGGACGCAGATGAACGTTCTGCGGTTCTATTTCCTCTTTAACCTTCCCGCTTTTATTCCGTCGCGCTGATCACCTCGGCCTCGTAATCGCCCATCGCCCACTGGATGCCGGCGAGGTAGTGGGCGAGGACTTTCGGGTGCCAGAATATCTCGTGGTTGTGGCCGAGCGAGGAGTAGAAGACGCGGCCCTTGCCCCAGTGGCGGGCCCATGCCACGCCGAAGTCGCCGTCGGTCCGCTTGATGCCCTTGACGTCCATGTCGGATTTTTCCGTGTCCAAGCGCAGCAGCATGTGGACGGATTTCGAATCGTAGGGCTCCCTGAATTGGTAGATCTCCTCCTTGAACTCGACGTTTTCGCCTTGGAACATCAACAACAACGGGTGGCTTTCCTGGCCGGGCTCCACCTTGATACTGACGCGGGTGCCCGCATTCCACGGGTGGCCGTCGAAGCAGCCGTTGACCATTTTGAGGTATTCTGGCCATTCGTAAAAGGTGTCGGTCGCGGCGTGGATGCCGACGAAGGCCCCGCCGGATTTCACGAAATTCATCAGGTTCTCCTTGAGCCGCGCTTCCCGCTCGGCGGCGGATTTTTTATCCTCGTCGGACATGTCTTTCAGCTCGTCGCGCTTCGGGCCGAAGACGTTCTGGGTGGTGCTGAGGAAGCAGACCGCATCAAACTTCGCCAGCGCCGCGGCCTCGAAATTCGCCAAGTCGTCGCTGATGACCACGCTGAAGGCCCCGGTCTTCCTGCCCATTTCGTCGAAGCCAATCTTGCCGGTGGCGATGGACGCATGACGGTAACCGTTGGTTTTCGAGAAGACCAGCATGCTGCGGGGCTTGGCGGGTGTGCCGAAGGGCTTTTCAGGCAGCGCGGCGGTGATTTTTTCCAAGGCACCGGCCGGTGCATCCTCTTTTTTCGGGTTCTGGGCGACGACGAAAACGGCGAGGGCGCTGACTGCAATGGTGGGAATGAGTGCTTTCATGAGAATGGTAAAGGACTGGGGCGCATTACCCGGCGCGGGCGACGCTTCTTACAAACTGCGATTCAGGATTGAGTCTGCCGCCGAATTCCGCGAAAACCACGCCGGATGAGAATTTTGGTTGTTGGCAAAGGCGGGCGCGAACACGCGCTGGTGAGAGCATTGGCGGAATCGCCGGGGGAAAACGAGTTATTTTGCTTCCCGGGCAGTGACGCGATTTTTGAGATCGCCCAACCGGTGGCGGCTAACGGGCTGGAAACGCTGGTGGAATGGATGAAGGCCAACGCCATCGACCTCTGCGTGGCGGGCGAGGAAAGCTACCTGGTCAAGGGCGAGGGCCTCGCGAACCTCTGCGCAAAAAACGGGATTCCCTGCTGGGGCCCGCCGAAGGAATCCGCGCAATTGGAGGCCAGCAAGGAGTTTGCAAAATCCTTTCTGCTGCGAAATGCCATCCCGACCGCGCGGGCCACGGCCACCGATTCTCTGGAAGAAGCCGTCGCGGCGATCGCCGGGGAATACCCGACCGTGCTGAAATTCGACGGCCTCGCGGCGGGAAAAGGCGTCGCGGTCTGTCCCGATGAGGCGTCCGCGCTGGAGTTTCTCGACGAGGTCTTCACGCGGCGGCGCTTCGGCCCGGGGCGGGTGCTCGTCGAGCAATGCCTGACCGGTCCGGAGGTGTCGATTTTCGCGGCGATCGTCGACGAGCAATATCTCATTTTCACCCCGGCCCGCGACTACAAGCGCGCCCAGGACGGCGACCTCGGCCCGAACACGGGCGGCATGGGCGCGGTCGCCAGCCGCCAACTGGTCACGCCGGAACTGCTGGCGCAGATCGAGAAGGAAATTGTCCGGCCGACGGTTGACGGCCTCCGCGGCGAGGGTCTGCCTTACCGCGGTTTCCTGTATTTCGGCCTGATGCTCACGCTTTCCGGGCCGCAGGTGATCGAGTATAACTGCCGCTTTGGCGACCCCGAATGCCAGGCGGTGATGCCGCTCGTCGAGGGCGACCTCGCCGGATTCTGCCTCGCCGGCGCCAAGGGCGAGCTCCGCGCCGACCTCATCAGTTTCAACGACGGCTGGAGCGTCTGTGTCATCCTCGCCTCCGCTGGCTACCCTGACAGCTCGCGCAATGGCGATGCGATTTTCGGCTTGGAAAAAATTTCCGCAGCCCGCGTCTATCACTCCGGCACCCGCCGGACGGACGAGGGAACTTGGGAAACCCACGGCGGCCGCGTGCTGGCGGTGGTTTCCGGCGGAGCCACCCGCGACGAGGCAGTGGAAAAAGCCCACGCCGCCGCCGACCTCGTCGAGTTCGACGGCCTGCAACGCCGCCGCGACATCGGCATCCTCAATTTTGACTGAAACCCGAATATCCTCATGGAACGCACGCTAACAGCCGAAGACATCACCGCCGGAGTGGAGCACCTCGCCCGCGCGATCCGCGAGAAACACGCCGGCCAGCCGATCGCCCTGGTCGGCATCCGCAGCCGCGGCGACGAGGTGGCCGAGCGCGTGCTCACGCTGCTCTCCGCAGAGGACGACTGGGAACTCTCCTTCGGCGTCCTCGACATCTCGCTTTACCGCGACGACTACGAGCATCTCCACGAGAACCCCTCGCTGCAAGGCACCGACATCGGCTTCGAGGTCGAGGGCGCGCACATCATCTTGGTGGACGACGTGCTTTTCACCGGCCGCACCATCCGCGCGGCGCTTGACGCGCTCTCTGATTACGGCCGGGCCGGGAAAATCGAGCTTGCCGTGCTCATCGACCGCGGCCACCGCGAAATGCCACTTCAGCCGGATTATGTGGGTATCAAGCTCGACACCCGCCGCCTCGACCATGTATTGGTGTCGCTAGAAGGGACCGACGGGACGGATCAAGTCCGCATCGTCGAAAGGGAAAAACCATGAGCCTCCTGCCGCAGCGAAAGAAATCCGCCGAGGAAATCGCGAAACTCCGCGGAGAGTTGGGCATCCCCGTCCAAGCGCCGGTGGCGGAGGAGGCGCCGGTCCACGCTGCCCAGAAACCCGCTGCTGTGCCAGCACCCGCACCCGAACCGAAGCAGTTTCATTCCTTCAAAAAGTCCGAGTGGATTCCCGAGCCGCCCGCGGATGAGCCCGAGCCGCCCGCCGCCCCGGTCCTCGATTCGCTGCCTGGCCATGCGACCAAGCCGGTCCGCTCGCTGCGCAAATCCGAGCAAGTGCCCTTGCCCGTGGCACCACCCGAGCCCGCGCCGGATTCCAAGCTACCCATTCAACGTCGCAGTGCTGAGGAAATCATGCGGATCCGCCGCCAGGAGACGATTTCCATGCAGACCACTCCGATGGTGCACCCGAAACTCATCGCCGCGCATCCCGCATGGATCCTCCCCGGCTACCTGCTTCCCCTCATCGGAGCCGTAAGCTTTTATTATTACTACCAGCCGATTTATGTCCCCGCAGCCTGCGTGGCGGCATCCTTGATCGTGGCCACTTGGATTTTCCTGAAAAAACCGATGTCCCGACACCACGCGGCATTCATCTCGGTGGTGGCCCTGTTGGTGATCGCCTTCGGCGCGCTTCATTATTTTCCTCAACTCCGACATGTCTCGTAAAGACCTCCTCGACATCGCTTCCCTCGACCGCGAGGAGATTGAACATCTCCTCGACCAATCCATTCCCTTCAAAGAGCTCTTCACCCGCTCGGTGAAAAAAGTTCCGGCGCTCAAGGGGAAGTCGGTCCTAACGCTCTTCTACGAGCCCAGCACCCGCACCCACTCGTCCTTCGAGGTCGCCGCCAAGCGCCTGTCCGCGGATGTCACGCATTTCGATGTCGGACAATCCTCCATCACCAAGGGTGAATCTGTTAGGGAGACAGTCGAGACTCTCCAAGCGATGCGGACCGACTACATCATCGTCCGCCACAGCCGCTCCGGTCTGCCGGGAATGATCGCCCGCCAGACCCGCGCCTCGGTCATCAATGCCGGCGACGGCGCGCACGCGCATCCCACCCAAGCGCTGTTGGACGCCTTCACCATCAAGGAGAAATTCCCGGATCCCACTGGCAAGCGCGTCCTCATCGTCGGCGATGTCCTGCATTCCCGCGTCGCGCGCTCCACCAGCACGATCTTGAAAAAGCTCGGTGTGGACGTGGCCTACCTCGGCCCCGGCTCGCTGATTCCTAAGACCGGGCCGGAAAACATCCGCCGCTTCACCGACTACAAGGAAGCCATGGCCTGGTCACCGGACTTCGTCTATCTGCTGCGTGTCCAGATGGAGCGGCAGGAAGCGCAGTTTTTCCCCAGCGTCCGTGAGTATCACAAGCTCTACGGCATCACCGAAGCCCGCCTCGCCGACATCCGCGACCGCGGGCTCTATCTGATGCACCCCGGCCCGGTGAACCGCGGCGTCGAGTTGTGTGATGCGGTCATGGACTACGAGCGCAGCCTCATCAACGACCAAGTGGAAAACGGCATTGCTGTGAGGATGGCCGTGCTCTACTGGCTCAAGCCGGGGGAGTGAAAAGCAAAACTGAAGCTCACGAAAATCTCAAGCATCCCCAACAGACACGATCCGCCGTGCCGCTGACTTCTCGTTGCAAACGCTACCTTCGCCCCGCCCTGCTCGCGGTGGCGCGGCTGTGCCAACTCGCGGTGGTCATCTGGAGCGCCCTCTCGCTCTACTGGTTCGTGGTGCCACTCCCCTGGCTGCAGGTCTTGCTCTCCGCAGGCTTCCTCGCGCTGGCCCTCACCGCCCTGTTTTTCCGGCCCTCGCCGCGCCTGTTCAAGGTCCTCTCCGCGGCAGTCCTGCTGGTGCTTGTCGGCTGGATCGCCAAACGCCCGACCCATGCCCGCGAGTGGCGCCCCGAGATGGCGGTCATGCCCTCCGCCCGGATCGATGGCGATGAGGTCACCTTGCACCATGTCCGGGATTTCAACTACCGCTCGAAGAGCGACTTCGATGTCCGTTATGAAGACCGGGAGATCCGCCTATCCGACCTGCAGTCGGTTGATTTTCTTGTCTCCCACTGGTCAAGCGACGCGGTTGCCCACACCTTTGTCAGTTTCAACTTCGGCAATGCGGAGCCCGTCTGCATCTCGATCGAAGCCCGCCTCGAGATGGGCGAAACTTACTCGCCCGTGGCCTCCTGTTTCAAGGAGGCCGAGCTGATTTACATCGTCGGTAGCGAGCGGGACCTCATCCGGGTGCGCACCGACTTCCGCGACGAAAAAGTCTATCTCTACCGCACCCGCGCCACCCCCGCAGTCGCGCGGCGCTTGTTCCTTTCCTACCTGGAAAAGATCAACGAGCTGGCGGCCAAACCTGAATTTTACCACCTGCTGAGCAACAACTGCACCGTCAACATCCTCCGCCACACCCGCGAGGAAGGCACCCGCGGCGAGTTTGACATGCGTATCCTTCTGAACGGTTACGTGGACGGTTACGCCTACACCCGCGGGGCGCTGGACACCACGATGCCCTTCGCCGAGCTGCGTGCCGCCTCGCTCGTGAGCCCCACGGCGGCCGGGGTCGGTGAGGCGCGCGACTTCTCCTCCCGCATCCGCGCCCACCTTCCGGCCGCACCATGAAGTTGATGTCTGCGGCTTTCATTTTGATCGCTGCCGACGATACGAGCCGGGCTCACTGCAGCGAGCTTGTCACGGGAATGGGTGACTTGGTGAATCCCATCGCATCACGGGTGACGATCAATTCTGCATGACAGGCAAGGGCGGCGGCGATCTGCATCGCGTCTTCAAAGTCGCCTTGGTTGTATTGGAACGCGGTCAGCAGATCTTCATGTTGCACGGGTGCGATTCGGCAGACGCCGGAAATGCTTGCGATGAACTGGACGGCGTTCTCCGCAGACTCGAATTTTTCTAAAATGTAGGCGATATTTGAGACCGTGTGCCATGACATGAAGCAGGAGTGATTCTCGATCCCTTCCCTGAGAACGGCGTGAGACCTCTCAAAATGGGGCTCTCTCCTCAGGGCAATATCCAAGAGGATATTGGTGTCAAAAAAGAGGATCATGCGGTCCGAGTGTATTTATCCCAGATAGCTTGGGCACGAGGATCGTCTTTCAGCGCCTCTGTGGGTGCCGGGGGGGCGGGGCGCATGGCCCAGTTTTCCAAAAACCGGAGGGCTTTTTGCTTTTCGTCTCCAGATGGAAAGCCTTTTTGCTGCGCGATGTAGGCACTGTGGGAAACAACCACCGCTACGGGACGTCCTTGTTTCTCGATCGTCACAGGCCCTCTCTGTGCTTGATCGATTAAGGCTCCAAAATGAGTCTTGGCCTCGGAAGCCGATAACTTAACCATGGGATCAGTTTGATCGATTTGATCAAAATAATCAAATTAATTTTCAAGCTTCGGCGAATGATGCCTCAACAAGGGACGTTGTGGCGTAATAAATTACACCCGGTCGAGGGAACTGCCCCACCAGATACACCGCATGAGAATAATTTAAAATTCTAGGGCTAAAATCCAAAAAAACAGGCCGTCTTGAGTCAGATTTTCAAGAATTCTCCCTATTTCTCAGCCGCTTGTTTCAAAAATCAGACTTTGGATTCAAGTTCAATCCATTAAAAATAAGCGGTTTGCGAATTTAATAAAAGTATCCGAATTTATTCTTGCAGCCCGCGTGCACTTGAGTGTACTTTCCTGCACTGAGACACCGCTCAGTTCCTCTTTCGTGAAAACCACCGACCACAGCTACCTGGGCTATTCCGCCTACAAGATGGACCCGAAATATCGGGTTTCCATCCCGACGGGATGGCGTCCGGCGGCGGGACAGACCTTGTTTTTACTGTCCTCGAGGACGCATGACATGGCGATGATCAAGGTGCTCAGTCAGGAAGCCTTCGACCGGCGGGTGCAGACGGTGCAGGAAAGCGACTACACCCCTGCGAAAAAAACCGCCCTGCTTGGCAGCCTCTCGATGCTCAGCCGCGAGGCGAGCGTGAATGACCAAGGGAAGCTGCTCGTTCCCAAGGAACTGAGCGAGGCCGCCGGAATTTCCGCCGAATCGGAAGTGATGCTCGTCGGGCGTGGCCTGCACTTCGAGGTCTGGAACAAGGAGGCCCACGCCAGCGCGCTTGAAATCGAACGCGCCCAAGCCGGCGCGGACGAACTCGGGATTCTCTAAAATTTTCTTAAATCACTCAACCCATCAAACGACAGCCATGCTGTTCACCCCACCCATCCTAACACTTGAAGCGATCCGCAAATTAGCGGCTCCGGTCGCTCCCGCCCAAGTGCCGCGAAGGGGATTTTTTTCAGACGAAGTGGCGCGCTCGGGACAGCAAGCCACCGCGTCCTTCCTAACGGATGTCCGCACCGCTCCTGGCTGGTTGTCGGTGCGGCATCCGCAGATTTTCATGGCTGGGCGCAGCCGGTCTCTCGGGACAGAGCCTGTCGCGCCTTTTGAATCGATGGTCCGCGCTGCTCCTGGCTGGTTGTCAGCGCGGTCATCGACAATTTTCCCAATTTGGCAAGACGGAGGGCTCGGGACAGCACGCCGTTTTGCCGCGATAACAGACGTCCGCACCGCTCCTGGCTGGTTGTCGGCGCGGCGTCTGGTGATTTTCATGGCGGGGCGGGTGGTGTCTCTCGGGACCGTCCTCCACTCGCTTTTTAAAACGATGGCACAAGCCGCTTGCCGCCCGTTGTCGCCGCGTCCGGCGTCTCATCTTCTATCCGGGCAAGCCGGGGGGGGCGGATCCGTCCCTGCCGATTTTTCGGAAACCCCTGCTGGCGGGGACTATCATCTGCCGGTTTTTCCGGCGGAGATCGGCGGCTGGATGGCCGCAGGACCGGACAAGTTCATCATCGACGGGACTCTAGGCGGCGGAGGCCACAGCGAGATTTTTCTCAAGGCCGGCGCCCGCGTGTTAGGCGTGG
>JBBEEL010000079.1:0-11027 GCA_040880785.1 Akkermansiaceae bacterium
CCTTCCGCCTCGTCGCGACCATCAACGAGGCCCGGGTCGAGGTGAAGGAGGAAAAGGCCGGGGTCTGGGTTCAACTTCGCGAGAAAAACGACATCGAGTCCTACGTGAACCTCCACCACGAGGCCGCGCTTCTGATGGACGCGTCCAGCCAGACGCTGTGGGAACACTACCTCGCGTTCTACCGGAAATACGGCGACACCACCCTCGACTTCGACCAAGAGGAATCCTGCCGGTTCATGAACCGCGTATTCCGCCAACCCGCCCTGACCGGCTACATCGTCAACCTCGACGAGCGCCCGTTCAAGGTGGTTGAAGAGCCTCTCGCGTGGATCTGTGAGGACGATCCTTACGATCCGAAAAGCTTCGCCCTCCAACTGGTCACCGCCGCCGGTGAAAATGTCTCCCACTCGGTCCGCCTGCTGCCCGGCCGCAAGGAGTTCTATCAATCCGATGAAACCGTCTTCCCCGGCCCGCCGCGCTGGCTTGAGGAAACGGACGTCATGCCGCGCTACCTCATCCCAAAGCGTGTCATCGACTCGCTCGAAGGCGTGGAATTCCTCCGCAAAATCGGCGCATCCCTGCCCGAGTCGCTCAAGAAACGCGTCGTCGACCTGGAGCTGAAACCGAAGCTCGAAATGAAGCTCATCGCCGGCCTCACCGCCGCCGAAACCGAGCACCTCGTCATCGACGTCACCGCCATCGAATCCAAAGGACGCCGCACCGAGCGCCTCGTCAAGGAAGGCTGGGAACTTGCCGAGCAACAGCCTGTCAAAGGCAAGCAACTCCTCCGCTTCGCCCGCGAAGACCTCTATCCGGTCCCCGCCATCCTCGATGAAATGGGCCTCAGCTACGACGAAAAGCTGCTCTCGTTCAAATCCCGCATCACCAAGCAATTCCCCGAAAAATTCGCGGAATGGATCAAGGCGATGCCGGAAAACATCGAGCTCGACATCGACCTCCGCCTCCGCTCGATCCTCGCCGACCCGGTCACCGCCGCCGTCCGCTTCGAGGTCGTCGGTCAGGACATCGACTGGTTTGACCTCCGCATCGTCATCGACGTCCAAGGCGTCAATCTCTCCAAGGCCCAGATCCGCCAGCTCGTCGCCGCCCGCGGTGGCTACGTCCGGATGGACGACGGCTCGTGGATGCGCCTCGAAATCAAGCTCGACGCCGACCAGCGCGAAGCCGTCACCCGCCTCGGGCTCGATCCCTTCGACCTCTCCGGCGAGACGCACCGCATGCACGCCCTCCAGCTCGCCGACCCGAAAGCCGCCGAGGTCTTCGACCCGAAAGCTTGGGAGCGCATCAAAAACCGCGCCGGCGACATCCAGCTCGAGGTCAACCCGGACGTCCCGGACGCCCTCAACGCGACCCTCCGGCCCTACCAGATCGACGGCTTCAAGTTCCTCGCCTACCTTTCCGTCAACAACTTCGGCGGCATCCTGGCGGACGACATGGGACTCGGGAAAACCATCCAGTCGCTCACCTACCTGCTTTGGCTCTTCGACGAGCACAAGAAAACCGGCGGCATGAAAAAACCCGCGCTCGTCGTCTGCCCGAAGTCCGTCCTGGACGTCTGGTTCAGCGAGGCAGGAAAATTCACCCCGGAACTCAAGGTCAAAATCCTCAAGAACCGCGACGACATCAACGTGGATTTCATCCAGAACGAGATCGACATCCTCGTCCTCAACTACGCCCAGCTCCGCGTCTGCGGCGAGGAACTGGCCGGCATCAAATGGCTCACCACCATCCTTGACGAAGGCCAGCAAATCAAGAACCCCGACTCCAAGGCCGCCAAGTGCGCCCGCGAGCTCGATTCCCAAAACCGCCTCGTCCTCACCGGCACGCCGATCGAAAACCGCCTGCTCGACATGTGGTCGCTGATGGCCTTCGCCATGCCCGGCGTCCTCGGCTCCCGCGCCTACTTCAAGAAGCGTTTCGACAAGCGCAAGGACCCGCTCAGCCAGTCCCGCCTCGCCTCGCGCCTCCGCCCCTTCCTTCTCCGCCGCACCAAGCTGCAGGTCGCCCAAGACCTCCCGCCGCGGACCGAAGAGGAAGTTTACTCAAAGATGGAGGGCATCCAGGCCGACCTCTACAAGGCCGAGCTCAAGCGCATCCAAAAGGCCCTCCTCGGCTTGGATTCCGACGAAGCGGTGAAGAAAAACTCCTTCGCCATCCTCCAAGGACTCATGCGCCTGCGGCAAATCTGCTGCCACCCGGGCCTCATCGATCCGAAGTATCTCAAGGAAGAGTCCGCCAAAATGGAGTCGCTTTTCTATCTGTTGGACCAGCTCCACGAGGAAGGCCACAAGGTGCTCGTCTTCTCGCAGTTCGTCTCGATGCTCGACCTCATCAAGGCGCGCCTCGAACTCGAAAACCGCCCCTACAACTACCTCACCGGCCAGACCAAGGACCGGAAGGGCGAGATCGAAAAATTCCAGACCACCAAGGAGGCCTCCGTCTTCATGCTCTCGCTCAAAGCGGGTGGCGCCGGCCTCAACCTGACCTCGGCCTCGTATGTCATTCTCTACGATCCCTGGTGGAACCCGGCCGTCGAAAACCAAGCCATCGACCGAACCCACCGGATCGGCCAGAAAAACAAGGTCATCGCTTACCGCCTCCTGACCCGCGACACCGTCGAGGAAAAGATCCGCATCCTTCAGCACCAGAAAACCCAGCTCGTCACCAACGTGCTCGGCGACGAAGGCTTCGCCTCCAACCTCGGTCTCGACGATCTCCAGTTCATCCTTACCCACAGCATCGACGAGGACGACGAGATCAAGGTTTGAAATTCTCAAGCTAACGGCGCGGGATCGGTGCGCTGCGGAAGCGCTCGTGCTGGCGGCGCAACATCAGGTCGCCCGGCCGGTAATTCATCGCCACCGTGGACCACTCCAGCGCCTTTTCCCGCTTGCCCTTGGCGAATTGGATTTCGGCCATGGTGTCGAGATAGGCCGCTTGGTGCGGATTCATCGCAAGGGCTTTTTTGAGGAAACCCTCCGCTTGATCGAGTTGGCGGCAGGCACGGGAAGCCAGCCAACCGGCGGAGTTATAAGTGTTGTCGGACTCGGGAAAGCGCCCGATCACGGTGACCATCCAGTCCCACGACGTATTGAACCATTTGTCGTGCTCCTCGATCAGGCCCATCTCACGGACCGAGGGGAAAAAGTAGTCAGCCATAAAACCGTCGCCTGACGAACGCAGGTAGCAGTCGTCGAGGATCGCAAGCGCGCGGGACCGGTCGGTCTTGAGCATCGCCAGCGCCTTCCCCATGTCGGCCTGAAGGCGGAACTTGGTTAGCGAGGTGGTCCCGTCACTCCCCACACCGGAGGCCGCGATGTGGGCGAGCCCCTCGCCCACCGAGGCCACTTCCTTCCATTTCCGCTGCTCAAGCAACATGTCCAGATGGAGCTTGAGCGCATCGGAGAAATTCACCGATTCCGGGTCGAGCTGGCGGGTGGCCCGCGCATACCACTCGGCGGCGCGCGGGTAGTCGTAGCCGAAGGCATAGCCGTTCGCGATTTCCAGCGCGTCGTGGCCGAGGGCCAGCGTCTCGACCCATTGGTCGTGGGTCTCGGCCTCCTCTTCCCGGCCCGCCCGGCGCAGGCTGGCCGCGGCGCAGGCATGCAAGGCGGGCTGGGGGTCGCGGTTGATCGTGGTGAGTTGATCGATCTGGGTGAGGAAAATCCCGGCGGCGTCCTCCCAGCGTTCTGCGGCCGAGAGATCCATGATCCGGGTGCGCCAGAAAGCCCCCTTGCGGGCCTCCTCGGGCGCAAGGTCGAGGATCTTCATGCTGGTCGCTACGTCACCGGTGCGGGAGTTGAACAAGGTCAGGTTTTCCAGCAGTTGCATGCGCTTGTCCTCCGGCGCGCGCTCGTAAGCGGCCCATCCCAAGGCGAGCCACTTTTCCCGGAGCTGCCGCGGATCCGGGATCATCCCGCAAATCGCGAGCAGGCCGTCGAGCCGCTCGCCACGGCTTGCCTTCGCATCGAGCTCCGCCATCCAGTCCCAGATTGCCATCAGATCATCCTGACCGCCGAAGGCGGTGTCGGTCACGGTCAGCCAGCGCTCGTCATCATCTCCGGCCCAATGGATGGCCAAGTCCCGGGCCAACTGCGGGGCACCGGTGGTCACTTCCGTGTTCCCGAATAAAGAGTTTATTAAATCGGTAAAAATACCCACATTACGTTCAGATAGAGCGATTATCGGCTGAAATAAGGCCGTCCTTGAAATCTCGGAAAGCCCGCGACGTTCGATAAAACTGGCGATCACTCCCAGCTCCGTAATGGCGTCGGGGCCATCACCGTCGGCGGCCGGGTCGGCATCCTCATTGGCGTCATTCCTCAGCAGGTGCAGGCGTTGATTGATCCACTCGGCATAATCGGGATTTTCCGGGTTCAGGCCGAGCGCTTCGAGTGCCTCAGGGACCCGCTCCGTGGGCTCGAAGTAGTAGAAGCCGGCGAGTGGCGATGCTTTGACGTAAGCGTCTTCCGCCAGTTTCGTTTCTCCCAGAAGGAACAAGGCGTTGATCCCGCGGGCGCGCTCTGACGGGTTGCGCGACTGCGCCGCGCGCACGAGAGACGCCAGTTCCGCCGGGCGCAGGACCTGCCCTTGCCAGCGTTTGATGGCGAGTTCGGTATAGGTTTTGTAAATGGATTCCTTGCGCTGGGCGGCCTCCCCGCGGTCGAGCCACGGCAAGGGGTCTCCTTGTAACATCGACATCGCTGCAGCCAGTCGCTTGTCACCCGCGGCGGCGGCTAATTTTCTCGCCTCGTCTAAATTTCCCGCCGCCCGGTGGAGCGCGAGTCGCCACGCCCGGGACTGGGCGTCATCCAAGGTTTTCGCCCGCTCCAGCTCGGCATCCAGCGTGCCTTGGTTGCGGTGGAAATCCGCCAGTGCGAGCAGACCTGCCGCGTCCGCCGGAGCCATCTCGAGAAATTCCCGCGCGCCCTCCACGTCGGCCTTGTGCAGCCGCTCGCGCGCCGCGACCACCGCCACGGCACCGATCGACACCTGCAAGCGGGCTTTGAGCTCGGCATTGGTCTCGGCGGCAAACAACTTGAGAATCTGCCGCCACGCCCGCTTTTTGTGCATCTCGTCGTAAAGCCCGATTTTTTCCTCTGCCGAAGCCTTCGCGTAGCGCTCGACCAAGAGCAGCACCGAGGCATCGGTATCCGGCGTGATGTGCAGCTGGATTTTTCGGATCAAATCCCGCGCCCGGTGGCTCATTTCCGGGTCATCTCCGGCCGCGGCCTGCTTGAGCATGGGGAGCGCCGGATCGCCGAGCGCCCAAATCCGCCGGCTGGCCGCCTCCCGCGTCTTGTATTGCTCGTGTCCAAGGTCCTCGATCAGTGACTCCAACGGCTTTTCCGCCACCGCCACCGGCGGGGCGGGCTCGCGGGGCAGTTCCGGAGCCCCGGCCACCGTCCAAGTCCACGCGCAAGCGCCTGTGGCGATGAGAACATTTGGGAACTTCATGGGCTGAAAATGTCCCGGACTTTAAGAATAAATCAATCCGGTTTACGATTTATGATGCAAAGCTCTCACCGCAGGAACAGGTGACCACCGCATTCGGGTTGCTCACCTTGAAACCTCCTTGCTGCAAGTCGTCGGAAAAATCCAGTTCGCTGCCACTGACGAACAGCGCGCTTTTCGGGTCGATCACCACATTCACGCCATTGCTCCGCACCAGGATATCCCGGTCCCGCGGGCCATCCACCAGGTCCATCTTGTATTGCAGGCCGGAGCAACCGCCGCCGACCACCGCGATTCTCAGTGCGCCATCCGGCCGCCCTTGGCGGTCCAGCAGGCCCCGCAAGTGCGACGAGGCACCTTCCAGCACCCGCACCAGTTTCTCGTTACCCACCTTGTATTTCACCGCTGTCGCCTGCATGGCGGGAAAATGCCTCCCCCGCCCCGCCGCGTCAACTCCCCACCAACAAAACGAGCCGTCCTTGATCAGGACGGCTCGTGAGAGGGTTTCGATTTCTGCGGACGGAAAAGAACTCAGGCCTTTTCTTCCTCGGGGGTAGCTTCAGCTTCCACCGCGGGCGCTTCCGGTGCGGCGGCCTCAGTCACTGCAGGAGCCGGGCTTGCGGCGACGGCGTCAACCTCCGGCTTGGTTTCCTTGATGGTGGCCTTTTTCGCGGCCTTTTTGGCAGGTGCCTTTTTAGCGGCAGCCTTCTTCGCAGGCGCTTTTTTAGCAACTTCCACCTTCTTAGTAGCGGGCCGTGTCACGATACCGCCGAGCTTTGCCAGTTCCGCTTTGCGCTTCAAGTAATCGGCGCGGCGACGGCGTTTGATGATTTTTTTGGATTGTTGTCCCATGGTTGGTGGCCACAGGGGTAGGGACTCCGACCGATAGGATCAAGCGGAAAACGTCGACCCCGCTCAAACGGCTGCCGACCGGAGGATTTCCTTCCACCGCACCTCATCTTTCTCGCGTCCCATTGCGTCCCATTGCGCACTCCGCAGCGTTGCGGTCCAGCGGCCTCACCCCCTCTTCTCGCGCTCGCCGAACTTCTTCCACGCCGGAAGCTTGGGCTTCCAAGTGGACGCGGGCAGCTCGTCATCAAATTCCGAGCGCTGGCCAATCCCGCGCAACAAGCCGCTGATTTCCTTCGCCTCGTGCAACAGCTCGAGCATCCGCTCCTTGGCGAGCCCCGGCTGCTTCAACTCCGCCTTCACCGCGGCGTCCCGGCGCTGCAAGACCGTGCCTGATAGCAGCGCCAGCGCTTGCTCGGCGGCTTGCAAGCCATCCGTCGCCACACCATCCAAACCCGAAGTCGCCAGCCCGAGTGCCAGCCGGTCCGGCGCGGAAAGATTGCCTAAAAACGCGTTCACCGCCGCATTCGACGCGGTGTCCGGCGCCGCACCGAGGATGGTCTCCAACAGCGGAACCCCCTCCAGCCAGCGGTTCGCCTCGTGCAGCGTCTCGAATTGCTCCGCCAGGAAATGCTGCGCCGGACCGGACGACAGCGCGAGATGACACAGGAACGCCACGATCCGGTGCAGCCGCGTCGGCTCCACCCGCGCGCTGGCCTCGTGCGCCGGATCCGGTGCCTCGGCGTAGCTGCGTTTCGGCTTCAGCTTCGCTTGGGCGATGGCCGCGCGCAGCGCCGCCGTCGAGGTCTGCAAATGCGTTGCCACGATGTTGATCTGGTTTTCCCGCGCCGCGAAATCCGTCATCAGCGAGAGCATTTCCGCACAATCGCCCAAGGCGGAGGCGCGCTCGGCCGCCGAGTCAAACAGCCCGATCGCCTTGCCCCGCTCGAGCTTGAAATCGAAAAACTCCTTCGCGTTGGATAGTAACTCGCGGAATGCCGCCTCGCCGTGCGCTTTCAGATAGGTGTCCGGATCGTCCCCCGCCGGCATCTCCACCACCCGCACCGCGAGCCCCTCCGGAGCGAGTTCGCGGAACGCTTTTTCCGTGGCCGCCAGCCCCGCCTTATCCGCGTCGAAGCAGATCAGCACGTTGCCGGTATAGCGCCGCAGCAGCTTGGCATGCGCTTGCGTGCAGGCCGTGCCGCAGGTTGCGATGGCGTGGGCGATCCCCAGCTCATGGCAGCAAATCGCGTCGATCTGCCCCTCGCACAGCAGCGCCGCCTTTTCCTGCAGGATCGGTTTCTTGGCCCGGTCCAACCCGAAAAATACCCGTGACTTTTTGAAAATAGCCGTCTCCGGGGAATTGATGTATTTCCCGCTGTTCTTGTTTTCCCTCAATTGCCGACCACTGAAGGCGATCACGTCGCCGATCTCGTTGCGGATCGGAAACATCAATCGGTCCTGAAAGCGCACGTAGAGTCCGGAATTCGGATTGTTCTCATCCCGCAGCAAAGCCATGCCGGAATCCAATAACTCGCGGCCGCTGAACTTTTTCGCGCGGGCCCAGTCGAGAAATGGCTTCTGCTGGTCCGGCATCCAGCCGATCGCCCAGCTCGCCGCCATCTCGCTGCCAAAGCCGCGGGATTTCATGTAATCCCGCGCGTGCTGGGCCGCCGGGTTCTTCATCAATTGCTCGTGTAAAAAAGCCGTTGCCTCGCGGTGCAGGTCCAGCAAGCGCCCGCGCGAGCGTCCCTTTTGCTCCGCCAGCGGATCCGAGGACTCCTCGACGAGATGAATCCCCGCCCGCGAAGCGAGTTTCCGCACCGCCTCCACAAACGGCAGGTTCTCATGGTCCCGCACGAACGAAATCGCATCCCCGCCCGCGCCGCAACCGAAGCAGTGGAACCGCTGGGTGGACGGCGTGATGTAAAACGACGGGGTTTTCTCGTTGTGGAACGGACAATTCGCCCGGAACGAGGAGCCCGCCTTCTTCACTTGAATGTAAGAACCGATCAAATCGACGATATCCGTCGCTTCGAGCACTTTCTCTACACTTTCTTTGGGGATTTGGGCCACGGGACTTGCTTGGGCGGCAGACTAGGCTGCTGCGCCGGGCCACGCGAAGCCGGAAGTTTTAAAATTCCGTCCGCCGCGTTGAATTGCTTGCCAAGCGCCGCCCCGAGCCGTCATTGTCCCGCCCGGCCGCCCCACCGGGCAGCCGATTTCCCCAGCACCGCATGCTTAGCTCAGTGGTAGAGCACATCCTTCACACGGATGGGGTCGCAGGTTCGAACCCTGCAGCGTGCACCATGCTTGTCTGAACTCGAATAAACCCGATGGGAAACGCCTTTCACCTCTTGGGGATCCAGCCCGGTCTTGAAATCTCCGAGGAGTCACTGCGTGAAGCGTTTCGCGCGGCAGGAAAGGATGCCCACCCGGACGCGGGGGGTGGCGAGGGCGCGTTCGCCTCACTGCGCGAGGCATTCGCGGTGGTTTCCAGCCCGTCGCGCCGGCTAAAGCACTGGCTGGAATGGCGCGGCACGCCGGGCGACGAGCGCGGCAGCATCGACGACTCGCTGATGGATTTGTTTTCCGAAGTCGGAGCGGTCACGCAGCAAGCGGACGCTGCTGTTAGAAAACGCGAGGACGCTAAGTCCTCGCTGGTCCGGGCGCTGATGGAAGGCGAGATCCAATTGTGCCGCGAAGCGGTGGAGCGGACGATCACCCGGGTGGAGTCGATGATCGACCGCGAGTGCGCGGTGTTTCCGGACTATGAAAGTTGCGCGGCTCTCGATGTGGAAGCCGCCTCCAAGGTCGCGCGAAACTTGGCGTTTTTGGAAAAATGGCGGGCGGGGTTGCGGGCGAGTTTCTCGAAGCTCGTCTAACGCGACGGGCGGGCAGGAGCGGTCGCGGGCGCACCGGCTCGCGAGAATTCCGAGGTCTTGCTCAAGTAGTAAAGCAAGCCGCCGCCGCCGACCAAGAAGACGAAGGTGAAAAAGACGAACAGGATGCCGAGGCAGGATTTCATGCAGGTTTTTTAATGTAAGGGACGAGTGCTAGCCAGCGGGAATATCCGCCAGGAACAAACCAACCGCGAATGGACGCGAATGAACGCAAAAAGAGAAGACGCTAACCACTGATTTCACTGATTAAACTGATTTTTAGAATGTTAGAATGTTAGACAAGGGCATCACATCACCCCGAGTGGTGGGCTAAACTGACCCCTTTATTTCAGTGGAATCAGTCAAAATCAGCTTAATCAGTGGTTAATCTTTTAACGAATGCCTTGGTCATTTTCCGGTGAACGCTAATTTTCAGTCTGGATCCGCGCGGCGAAGGCCCCGTCGGTCTGGTCGCGGAAGGGCAGCGCCTCGCGGGTGGAGTGAAGGCTGAGCTGCGGGTGATCCACCAAAAACGCTTCGACGAGTGCGAGGTTCTCGGTTTTTTCAATCGAGCAGGTGGAATAAACGATGCGGCCGCCGGGCTTGAGGCAGGCCACGGCGTTATCGAGGATCTTGCGCTGGGTGATGGCGATTTTCTCGATGTCTGGTGCCTGCAAACGCCAGCGGACATCCACGCGGCGGCGGATCACGCCGGTATTCGAGCACGGGACATCGAGCAAAATCCCGTCGAAACTGCCGTGCCATTTTTCCGGCGCGGGCCGCGTCCAGTCGTGGACGGAGATTTCCGCGTCGCCCGCGTGGAGACGTTCTAAATTTTCCTGCAGCCGCGGCAGGCGTTTTTCGTTCGAGTCGGTGCAGACCAGTCCTTTGGCAGATCCCATCGCCGCGGCGATGAGAAATGCCTTGCCGCCGGGAGCGGCGCAGGCGTCGAGGATGCGCTCTCCGGGCATGGGATCGAGCAGGGCGACCGAGTGGCGGGTAGCGGGATCCTGGATGTAAACCGCGCCGGAGGCGAGCAGCGCGGACGGCAACGAGCCCTCGAGTTGGTAAAACTCGGGCGCATTTTCCACGGGCGATCCCGGCAGGGATTCCGGGCTCGGCGCGAGCGGGTTGACCCGGAAATACGTGAGTGCCGGGAGATTGTTCCACTCCATCAGGGAAATCGCGTTGCGCGTCCCGAAGGCGGTGCGCCAGCGGTTATAGAGCCAGTCCGGATGCGAGTGGGCGACCGGCTGTGGCAGATCGGAAACCTCGTCGAGCAGCCGCTTGCGCGAGAGCGTGGCGCGGCGCAGCACCGCGTTGATCAGGCTGCGGACGCTGGCTTTTCCCGCCTCCACCGTCTCGTTGACCGCCGCGTGATCGGGCAGGCCGAGGATCAGGATCTGGCACAGTCCGACCCGCAGGATGTCGCGGGTTTCTGGGTCCACCTTGCCGTCGCGCAGCTGGCTGATCCAGTGGTCGAGCAGCCGCCGGTGACGCAGCACGCCGAAGAGGATCGCTTGCAAGAGCCCGCGGTCGGCGGACGAGAGCTTGCGCCGCTGGGCGTGGCGCTCGATGAGCGTGTCGGCATAATCATGGCCCTTGGCCCAGGCGCGGAGGGCGGAAACGGCGGCTTGGCGGACGTGAAAATTTTTGGCGGGCATGGAAAACGTGGAAATCCCGGCAGCGCGGATTGGCGGCGGCGGCGCGGGTGCGCTAGAACTAGTGCGCTGTGGGGAAAAGGACAGTAAAAACGGGTGGGCACGTAAATGCCCGGGCGCTTTTCTGCTTCTTCCCGGGCGCTGCTCATTCGCACCGCCA
>JBBEEL010000079.1:11127-21927 GCA_040880785.1 Akkermansiaceae bacterium
TTCGGCGGAAAAGTGGGCGCGGCGAGGCCGACCACGCCCTACCGGGTAGGGCGGATCCGGCCCGGTCCGCCGTGACTCCCCGCGAGGGTGCGCTTGTTTCGAACACGTGAATGCCCGGACGCTTTTCTGCTTCTTCCCGGGCGCTGCTCATTCGCACCGCCATTCGGCGGAAAAGTGGGCGCGGCGAGGCCGACCACGCCCTACCGGGTAGGGCGGAGGCTATTCCTTCTCTTCCGGGCTCTCCTTCACCTTGCCGCCGGTGCGGTGGCCGGGCTTGGCGAGGATCTCGATGTAAACCGACGGACAAGCGGCAGCGGCCGCCTGGTCGATGGCGGGAATGAGTTCCTCGACGTGCTTGGTCTCCGGAGTCCCCTCCCCTTGCCCGACCTTGCAGTCGAAGTCCCAGAAATCGGTGCCCTCGGGCAGCTTTTTTTTCCGCTCGCGCTTCACGTATTTGCGGATGTCGGACTTGATTTGCTCGACCACGCGCGGTGGCTGGTGGCCGGGAACGTCGAGGGAAAATGTCTTTCGCATGGCGGCAGCTTGTGCGCGGCGGCGGCGGGTTTGTCTAGCCGGTAAATTTCCCGAAGCAGGCGGCGACTACCATCCTGTCCGTTTAAGAAACATCTAACCACAGATGAACGGGATGAACGCAGATGAAGAGGGATTTCCTTTGATTCTGATCTCCGTGCATCTCGTTCATCTGCGGTTTCTCTCCCCTTCTTGCCCACAACTGACAGCAATTGTGGCGGCGGGTGGCGGGCGGCGTAAAAGCTAGCGGCGGATTCCACGCGGGCCGGCTTTCCTCGGCGAGTCGAAGGTGACATCGGTGAGCGAAACGCGGCGGCTGGTGGCGGGATCGAGGGTGGCGACTTGCATCTTGCGCAGCGTCCACACGTCGTTGGCCACTTTCATGACATCCTGGACTTGGAACTCCTTGAGGACGCCCCCGTTGCGGTTGTAGCCGCGGATTCTCATGAAGGCCCCGAACTTCGTATGCACCCAAACGTGCACCGATTCATAGCGACCGGCCACACCAGCAGGCTTGCGCACCAATATCTTATGGCACGCTTGGCCGCCGACATTTTCCTGACCCTCAAGGACCGCATTCGGCCAGTAGAGGAAGCGGAGCGCGAGGTCCTCGTAGGTCAGGTCGGTCCCGGCGATGGGCTCGACGATCTTGGCTGGCGGGAACGCGACGGTTTTTCCATTGATGATTTCAAACAAGTTGTAGGCGTCGTCGCCCACGCGCATGTGGAAGATCCGCTGCGGGCCGCGGTTTTCGGAGAATTGGAATTGGATGTCCTTGCCTTTGAGAAACAGCGTGATGGGCGTGTTGGCCCGGCCCTTGCGGAGGTTTCCCGAGAGCCCTTCGTCGAGCACGGTGAGGCTGGCAGCGAGCCGCGCACCCTCGAGGATTTGCTGGGCGCTCTGCGGTTGAGCGCTGGCCAGCGGACTGGAAATCAAGGCCGCCACAAGAGCGGCGGCGGGGGCGAGAAATTTAAAAATCATGGTAACGAGAGGCTGGATTGGTGGGGTCCGGGTGCTAGAATCGCTTCATTCGACCCATTTGGCGAAGGATTCCTTCAAAAAAGCGGCGGCAAGTGCCATCTATTTTTAAAATGCTGATTTTTGAAGCTTGATGATCCGGGAGTGGCCGAATTGGATGCCTCCACGCAAGGTTAGTCCCCGCCTCATGAGTCTCCGCAAGCAATTAACCGACATTCTCCCGACCCTACTTCCGGGAAATCCCTCAGATTCCATGAAGGGAACGGAGTTGATCAGGCTGACCCGCTTGCAATTGTCGGGAAATTACTCGGACGCCTCGCTGCGTTACCATTTTTCGATCATGTCCTGCGACCCCGCCTCGCCGATCGCGAAGGTGGAGAAGGGCCAGGGTTACTACCGGCGGAGCGCGTCGCTGCCGGCGCTCTCGGGAGCGCAGGAGCTGCTGGCTTTGACACAGGGGCGGCTCGACGATCTGACGACGGCCGACCGGGACATGGTGGACGGTGCGATGCTGCGAATCCGCAAATTCCGTGCGGTGGTGACCCGCTATTTCGAGATCAACGGCCGTTTTCCCTTCGCGTTCCGGCAAGCCTTCGGCAAGGAATCGCCGATCAGCAACCTGTGGAAATTTCCCGAGCTGGTGCTCGTCGATTGGGAAACCGGCGGCTCGCCCGACGAGGAAATGACGCTGGATGAGACGATGCTGGCATTCAAGCAGCGGCTCGGCATCCCACCGTTCCGCTTGCACGCGGCGAGGTTGAGGATCCAGCCGTCGCTGCAGACGTATCGCGAGGATTTTTTCCAAACGCTGGCTGTTTCCATGTGGGCGCAGGGCGGGGAGCTGATCTATGCCGCGCCGATCGAGGACGAGGCATTGGCGGACGGCTTGCGGCGGCTGAGCGCCAGCTTCGGTGTGGGCGTGACCTCGTTCGGCCTCACCCCCGAGGCCTTGGAGGACCTGCCGCGGCCGGCCAACATCCTGAACGCCCATCCACGGGAAACCGAGGCGATCATGGCCAAGCTGGACATCAACCGGATCGCCGCACCCAGGTCGCGGCCGCAACTCGACTGGACGGCACTCAGCTCGATGCGCAACGAGTCGGAGGAGGCCGAAAAACTCGTGACCTGGCTGACCCGCTGCATCGACGGACGGCGCGCGGAGGGATTCAAGGACGAGTGAAATCAGGCGGGTGAACGGGAAATTTCAAAGCGTGGCAGTGGTCGGTGCCGGAGCGGTCGGGCTCTATTATGGCGGACGATTGGCGGCCGCGGGCGAGAACGTGAAATTTTTGCTGCGCTCGGACTTCGACGTCATTTCCCGGGATGGGCTGCATGTCGATAGCGTGCATGGCGACTTCCGCTTGCCGCAGGTGCAGGCGTTCCGCAGCGCGGAGGAGATCGGGCCGGTGGACTTGGTCATCGTGGCGTGGAAGGCGACGTCAAACGCGCAGCTTGCCACGGTTCTACCGCCGCTCCTGCATCCGGGGACGCAGGTTTTGACGCTGCAGAACGGATTGGGAAACTGCGAGAAGTTGGCGGAAATCGTCGGGCCGGAGCGGGTGCTCGGCGGACTTTGCTTCGTCTGCATCAACCGGATATCGCCCGGCCACGTCAGCCACTCGGCAGGCGGGCGGGTCACCCTCGGCGCATGGCGGCCGGATGGATCAGGCCGCGTGGCGGAACTGGAACGGCGTTTCAAAGCGGCGGGTATCCACGCGCTCGCCGTCGAAGACCTGAAGAAATCCCAATGGGAAAAACTCGTCTGGAACATCCCCTTCAACGGCCTCTCGGTCGCGGAAGGCGGCGTCACGACCGATCTGCTGCTGGCCTCGCCCGAGCACGAAACCGAGTTGCGCGCGCTGATGGCGGAGGTCGTCGAGGCCGCCAACGCGCTGGGGCTCGGGCTGAGCCGGGATTTGATCGACTCCAACATCGAACGCACCCGCCCGATGGGCCCTTACCGGACCTCCAGCATGATCGACTTCCTAGAAGGCCGCGAAGTCGAGGTCGCGCCGATCTGGGAGGAACCGCTGCGCCGCGCAAACGCCGCAGGGGTGGCAATGCCGCACACCGCCGAGCTGCTGCGGCGGATCCGCGACCGGCTGGCGTAACGGGAAGCTTTCCCTTGGAGGCGGTCTTAAAAATCGAGAAAAGAGGTATTCAACCGCGCGGCTTTCTCATTCGCCTCCCATTCACTCACCACGCGCCGGACCGCCCGGAGGTCGGTCCATGCCGGGTGCTTCGCGCAGCGCAGGCGCGGAGCCTCTGCGGCAAGCCGTAGATGAACGGGATGAACGCAGATCAAAATTAGTCGAAATCCCTCTTCATCTGCGTTTATCCCGTTCATCTGTGGTTTAAAAATCTTTAAACTAACAACATTGAGCGGTTCGCCGGGCGGTCCCGGCGTGCGTGAGCGCGATGACGCGTTAGCCTTTTACAAGTCGATCCCAAGCGGTCCAGAAGCCGGCGGTTTGGGCGGGATCGGGGACGATTTCGAGCAGTAGGGTTTTGTCGCCGGGTTCGAATTTGTCGAAATCATCGACGGTGCGGATCCGCAGGTGGTCCATGGCCCAGAGGGTGGCAAGGCCGGAGAGGTCGGCGCTTTGCGGGTTGGTCATCCACTCGACGGCGCGCGGGCTCATCGACTGGAGCCGCGGCAGGCGCTCGAAGATCTTGCCGCCGCCGTTGTTGATGACGGCGAGGACGCGGCCTTCGGTGTTGATTTGTTCGAGCACGAAGGAAGCGGCCAGATCATAAAGCGCGGTGAGATCGCCGACGACGGCCCAGGTTTCGCTGACATCCGCGGACCAGCCGAGCCAGGTGCTGACCTGGCCGTCGATGCCGTTGGCACCGCGGTTGGCGCGGACGGTGGGGACCGGACGAAGCCACTGGGCGAACAAGTTCCACTCGCGGATGGGCATGCTGTTGCCGAGAAACAGGCCGCCGCCGATGGAGGCGTAGTGGGACAGGGTGCGGAGGAGGGCGGGCTCGCTGTCCGGGAAAACTTCGAGGAGTTCGTCAATTTTCACCGCGCGGCTGGCGGTGGTGGAGAGGTAGTCGAGGGCGTCGTCGGCCAGCGCGATCTCTCCGAGCGCGGGCAGGACGCGCTCGAGCGGGCCGCGCAGGACCTGGGACTGGCGGGCGAGGCCGGGCAGGCCGTTGCGGCAGACGGACCAGACGGAAATGTCGGGTAGCGTTTCCAAGTCGCGCCAAAATCGGCCGCTCGGGACCTCGCCGAGGCGCAGGATTTTCCCCGGTGGCCGGGATTTCAGGACGCGGTCGCCATCGTGGATCGCCAGTGATTGCAGTGCCTCGCGCAGTCCGCTGGTGGCCTCAGCGACGAGCGGCGCGCCAAGATCCTGGCAGAAGTGAAACACCTCCTCGCGCTCGTCCGGCTCGAGGCCGCCGACGAGGACGACGAGGCCTTTGTAAATATCCTCGCGCAGCCAGCGGGCGAGCGCCGCGACGTCGAGGCGGTCCTTGGCGGGGGCGAAATCGCCGAGCGTGGCACCGGTAAAATTTTCATCTTCCGGTTCGAAGGCCTCGTCGAATTCCACGTTGAGGTGCAGCGGTTGTTTCCCATCCCAGTCGGCAAAAGTCCCCTGCCATGCGTGGCCGCCGTAGATCCCCGGCTGCACGATTGTCTGCGGCGCGCCGGTGCCGCGGAACTCGGCCGGCCGGTCCGCGGTGATGGCGACCAGCGGCCGCGCCTGATAGCAGGCCTCGATGACCGCCGGCAGCAGCTCCGCCGCGGCGGTGCCGCTGGTGGTGACGACCGCGCAGGGTTGGGCGGTTTCCATCGTCCGGCCGAGCGCGAAGAACCCGGCGCTGCGTTCCTCGAAATGCCGCCAGACGCGCACCAGCCCGGCCGCCTCAGCGCGGGCCAGCGCCTCCAGCAGCGCGGCATTCCGCGCGCCGGCGCAGACGACGAACTCGCGCACGCCTGCCTTGAGGCAATTTTTCACCACATCGAGAGCCGGATACCATGAGTTCACGCGGCGTGTCCTAACCCGGCGGCGGGCGATTGTCCAAGCGCGCGTTTCGAATCTGGAAATCCCTAATATCAAAATGATCCAGTCTCCAATTTCCCTTCGCAATTAATACGGCTTGAGAAATCCGTCCGGCAGCCGCGTATTACTTGGCACATGATCCGTTGGTTCGCGCGAAATGACATCGCGGCAAATTTTCTCCTTTTCGGCCTGCTGCTCCTGGGCGGCTGGTCCTTGATGGAACGAGTGCCGCTGGAGGTGCAGCCGGCGATCGTTTTTAAGCGGGTGGACATCAACATTCCCTACCGCGGCGGCAGCCCGGAGGATGTGGAACGCGCGGTGGTTCTCCCGATCGAGGCCGCGCTCGAGGGCATGCAAGGAGTCAAAGACATCGAATCCCGCGCCAGCAGCGGCAGCGCCAGGATCTTTATCACGGCGAACGAGGGCACCGACCTGCGCAAGCTACTCGAGGAGGTCAAAACCCGCATCGCGCGGCTCAACAACCTGCCCGCCGAGACCGAGCCGCCGCAGGTGATCATCCCGGACAGCGCCGCGTGGTTCGACGTCATCAAAATCGCCATCACCGGCGACATGGAGGAGGCCGACCTGCTCCGCGCCGCCCGCCGGGTGCGCGACGATCTGACCGAGATCCGCGGGATTTCCCAAGTGATCGTGCTTGGCGCGAATCCATTGGAAATCGCCATCGAGGCCGACCCGATGCGTTTGCGTGACTACGGGCTGACCTTTTCCGACCTGAGCACCGCCATCCAGCGCTCCTCGCTCGATCTCCCCGCCGGCCAGATCCAGACCGACGAGGGGAATTTGATGATCCGCTCGAAAGGCCAAGCATACAGCCAGGAGGATTTCGAAAATATCGTCATCAGCAACCAGCGCGGGTCGGAGGTGCGCCTTGGAAACGTCGCCACCGTGAGCGACGGATTCGAGGAGGGCCGCCAAATCCACCGCTTCAACGGCAAGCCGGCGCTGGCCGTGGAAGTGTTGCGCTTGGACAACGAAAACGCCCTGCAGATCGCCGAAGCGGTAAAACGCTACGCGGAGACCGGACCGGAGCGCTTCCCGGAGGGGATCTCCCTCCACGTCTGGGATGACTCGTCCATCGAACTGGAGGGCCGCCTTGGGACGCTCGTCACCAGCTTGCTGCAAGGCGGGCTGCTGGTCCTCATCGTGCTCGGTTTGTTCCTGCGGCCGATGATCGCATTCTGGGTGGTCATCGGCATTCCCGTCGCCTTCGCCGGTGGTTTCATCATGATGCCCTTCTTCGGCATGACCGCCAACGTGATGAGCATTTTCGGTTTTATTATCGTGGTCGGCATCGTGGTGGACGACGCCATCGTCACCGCGGAAAACATTTACTCGAAACTGAAGGAAGGCGTCCCACCGCTCGACGCCGTGACCGACGGGGCCAAGGAAATCGCGGTGCCGGTGACCTTCGGCGTGCTGACGACAATCGTGGCCTTCATCCCGCTGATGTTTTTCGATGGATTTTACGGCTCGTTCACCAAACAAATCCCGCCGATCGTGGGTGCGGTGCTGATTTTCTCACTGATCGAGACCAAGCTGGCCCTGCCCTGCCACCTCAAGCACATCAAGATCCACCGCACCCGGCTGAACGGCTTAGAGCGGTTTCAGAAAGCCATTGCTGACAGCCTGGAGAGTTTTGTGATTCGCATTTACGAGCCCGCCTTGAGATTTTCCACCCGCCACCGCTACACCACGCTCGCCACATTCCTGGCGGTGGGCATGGCTGCGGTGGGGTTTCTCACGAGCGGTCGGCTCGGCTTTGTCAACATGCCGGCCATCGATCAAAACCGGATCCATGCCTTCATTCAGATGCCCACTGACACGCCCGTCCACATCACCGACGAGCGGGTGATTCAGGTGGCGAAAGCGGTGGATCAATTGCGCGAGGAGTTCGTCGATCCCGGGACCGGCGAGTCGTTGATCCACGACATGCTGAGCTCCAGCGGCGGCCGCATCGGCAGGCCCGGCTTCGATCCACGGTCGGGGACTGTCACCATCAACGTGCTCGACCCGGGGCTGCGCTCGGAACCGGGGCCGAAAAACAGCGAGATCGCCAAACGCTGGCTCGAACTTGTCGGCGAGCTGCCGGAAGTGGAAAATTTGAGGATTTCCGGTGATCGCGGCGGTGGCGGGCGGGGCGGCGAAGACGAGCTGGAATCCATCAACGTGGAGATCCGCGGCCCCGCGTCGGAGGAAAAAACCGTCGTGACGCAGGAGATCGAGGAGATACTCGAATCCTACCCGGGCATCGCCAGCGCTTGGAACAACGCCGGAGGCAACCGCGACGAGCTGCTGGTGACGATCCGCCCGGAAGGCGAATCGCTCGGCCTCACCCAGCGCGATCTGGCCAACCAGGTGCGCGCGGCGTTTTACGGCCAACAGGCGCAGCGGGTCCAGCGCGACCGGGACGACATCCGCGTGATGGTCCGCATGCCGCTGGCCCAGCGCCAGTCGCTGAGCACCCTCGACCAACTGCGGATCCGCACGCCCGCCGGTGGCGAGGCCCCATTCCGCACGGTGGCCACTGCGGAGTTTTCCCGCACCCGCTCGGAAATCACCCGCATCGATGGTGCCCAAGTGGTTTCCGTTGCCGCACAACCGGAGGACGAGACGGTGGATGTGGTCGCCATTTCTCGCAATCTTGCGCCGCGACTGGACGCGCTTCTCAATCCGTATCCCGACCTCTCGTGGCGCTACACGGGCTATGTGGCCGAGCACGAGGAAACCAAGAAACGCTCGATCATCGGCGGGCTCGCGTTGTTTTTCGCGCTTTACGCCTTGCTGGCCATCCCCTTCCGCTCGCTTTACCAGCCGCTATTCGTGCTGCTCGCGGTGCCCTTCGGGGCGATTGGCGCGCTGTTCGGCCACCTGATCATGGGCATCACGCCATCATATCTCTCGGTCTTCGGCATTCTGGCCTTGGCCGGTGTGGTGGTGAATGACTCACTGGTGATGGTGGATTTCATCAATCAGCGGAAACGGGCGGGAACGGATTTGTTCGAGGCGGTGATCCAGTCCGGCACGCGGCGGTTCCGCCCGATCTTACTGACCTCGCTGACCACCTTCGTCGGGCTGGTGCCACTGATGTTAGACACCTCGCTGCAAGCCCAGTTGCTGATCCCCATGGCCACCTCACTCGCCTATGGGATACTCTTCGCCACGGGCATCACCCTGTTCCTCATCCCCGCCGCCTATTTGGCGGCGGAGGACGTGACCGGCCACCTCAGCCGTGGCTGGGCTTGGTATAGGCGGCCGTTCCGCCCGGACGACAACGGCCCGCTGCCAGACAATTCCAACTCCGTTTCTTGAATCATGCGCCAATTCAATCTCACCCGCGTCCTCCTGCTAGGCGGTGGCATTTTGCTGGCGATTTCCTGCGGCACCGGTCGGCTCGGGCGGCCGGTCGATGACCTGTCGATCCGCACGCCCGGCTCGTGGGTGGCCGTCTCGACCGGCAACGAGGGGAAAATTTCCAGTGGCTGGCTGGCGGGGCTGGGTGATCCCGAGCTCACCCGGACGGTCGAGGAAGCGCTGGCGAATAACCGGAATTTAAAAATTTCCGCCGCCCGGCTGCGGGAGGCGCGGCAGGCGAACCTCATCGGCCGCTCGCGCAGCCTGCCATCGGTGGGGCTTTCCGGCACTCGCTCGGCGAGCGATTCACCCGGCAGCCCGAGCCGCCGCGATTTCGGTTTGAGCCTCGCCGCCGCCTGGGAGCCGGATCTGTGGGGGCGGCTGCGCGACCTCAACCGCGCGTCCGACGCGGTGGAATCCGCCGCGCTTGAGGATTTCCGCGGTGCCCGCCTCTCGCTCGCCGCGAATTCGGCGAAAGCCTGGTGCAACTTGATTTCCGTCGAGCAGGAAGTTGCCCTCGCGCAGGTCACCTTGGCATCCTTCGAAAGCAACTTGCGGATTATCGAGCGCAATTACATCGGCACCGGCGAGGGGGCCTTGGACATCCAGTTCGGCCGGACCAACGTCTCGTCCGCCCAGCGCGCGCTGGAGCAGCGCAGGCAAGACCGCGAGGAGGCGGCGCGCTCGCTGGAGCTTTTGCTCGGCCGCTATCCTTCCGGCACCGCGCGGGCCAGCAAGCAGCTGCCCCGGCTGCGCGGCACAGTCCCGGCTGGAATCCCCGCAGATCTGGTGGACCGCCGGCCGGATCTGGCGGCCTCGCGCGCCTTACTTTTCGCCAGCGCCCGCCGCGCCGATGCCGCCCGCAAGACGCTGCTACCCTCGTTCGCCATCACCGGCGGCGCCGGCAGCTCCACCGCGCGGCTGGCTGATCTGCTAGACGCCGACCAGCTCGTCGCCACCATCGCCGCGCGCTTTTCCCAAGTCGTCTATGAAGGCGGCGCGGTCACCGCCGAGGCCCGCGCGGCGCTCGACCGCAACGACGCGGAACTCAACGCCTACGCACAATCCGCGCTCATCGCCTTCCGTGAGGTCGAGTCTGCGCTCTCGGCCGACCGCTCGCTCGCCACGCAGGAAAATTTCCTCGCCTCCGAGCTCGCGCAGGCCGCCCTCGCCGAGCGTCAGGCGGAGCGCGACTACGCGGAAGGCATCAACCCCAATATTTTGTCGGTGTTGGAAGCGCAGCGCCGCGCCAACAATGCCCGCGCCAGCATGATCCGCCTGAGAAACCAGCGGCTGCAAAACCGCATCGACCTGCACCTCGCACTCGGCGGGGATTTTCAAACCCAGCCCCAATCATCCTGACCCTTGCCGGGAAATCGCAGGCCAGATTCTCGGAAGATCATCCATGGAACACCCGGAAGTTAAGAAGAAAAAGCTACTAGCAGAATGCGCGGACCGCCGTGGCGCAGACAACCTAACCGCAGCCACTGCATGACCGACCTCTCAGGAAATCCGCAGCGCTTCGTGATCTTCACGGTGTTTTACAACGCCCGCGCCTACTACCCGGTGCTCGCGATTCTGTTTCTCGACCTCGGGCTCACCCTCGACCAGTTCGTGCTGCTCAACCTGATCTGGGCAGCCACCATTTTCCTGTTCGAGGTCCCCTCCGGCGCTCTCGCCGACACCCTTGGCCGGCGCAAACTCCTCATCGCCGCGGCCCTGCTGATGGTCTTGGAAATGCTTTGCCTGCTCGTCGCCCCCCGCGACGGCGGGGGGCTGCTGCTATTCCTATGCATCCTCAATCGCGTCCTCTCCGGCCTCTCGGAAGCCTGCGCCAGCGGCGCGGACGAGGCACTCGCCTACGACTCACTAGCAGAAAGCGAGCGCGCGGATTCCTGGGATAGATTGT
>JBBEEL010000080.1:0-21853 GCA_040880785.1 Akkermansiaceae bacterium
CAGTGCGATAAGAAAGCGTATCAGTTCCGGATGAAGCGGGAACTGGAGGCGATGACGGGCGTGGAGATCCACCAAGGAAACGTCGCGGAGCTCTTGGTCGCGAACGACCGCATCACCGGTGTCTCGACTTCGCTCGGGATGGAAATTTCAGGAAAATCCGTGATCCTCAGTGCCGGGACCTTCATGGGCGGCCTGATGCACGTCGGCTTGCGCAACGAAAAGGGCGGGCGGATGGGCGATGCGACGTCCCATGTTTCCGAGTCTCTGAAGCACCTTGGCTTTGAGGTGGAGCGCTTCAAGACCGGCACGCCCTGCCGCCTCAACGCCCGCTCGATCGATTTCTCCCGCTGCGAACGCCAGGACGGCGATGCGGCGGTGCCCAAGTTCAGCTTCATGGCGGACAGCCTGCAGAAGGGGAGGGACGATCTGTTCACCCTCAATCCATGGGGCGACCCCGAGTTCCACGTGGAACAATTGCCCTGCTGGATCACCTACACGAACCCGAAAACCCATGAGATCATCGCCGCCAACTTGCATCAATCGCCGATGTATTGTGGAGTGATCGAGGGTGTCGGCCCGCGCTACTGCCCGTCGATCGAGGATAAGGTGGTGCGCTTCGCGGAAAAGGAACGGCATCAGATTTTCCTTGAGCCCGAGGGCCGACACACGCTGGAATACTACGTCAATGGGGTTTCCACCTCCCTGCCGTATGACGTGCAACTGGAATTTCTCCGGTCCATCGTCGGACTGGAGAAATGCGAGATCCTGCGCCCCGGCTACGCGGTGGAGTATGACTACTGCCCGCCCACCCAGCTCCGCCCGACTCTGGAGACGAAGCAGGTGGAGGGTCTCTACTTCGCCGGTCAAATCAACGGAACCTCCGGCTACGAGGAGGCGGCAGGGCAGGGGCTCATCGCCGGAGCCAACGCCGCGCTCAAGGTGCTGGGCAAGCCGGAGTTTATCCTCGGCCGTGACGAGGCCTACCTTGGCGTCATGATCGACGACCTGGTCACCCGCGGCTGCACCGAGCCCTACCGGATGTTCACCAGCCGCGCCGAATACCGGCTCTTGCTCCGCCAGGACAACGCGGACATCCGGCTCACCCCGATCGCTGCCGCAATCGGTCTGGCCAGCGGGGAACGCGTGCGCCGGGTGGAGGAAAAGCTTGCTGCGCTCGAACGGGCGGATCCTTGGGTCCGGCAGGCGGTCCACGAGGGGGTGAAGCTCGACCAGTGGTTCCGGCGCAGCGAAAACGCATGGGCAAGCCTCCCACCGGCCCTCCTGGAAAAGTTCCACGTGGAACTTTGGCCGCTCATCGAAACAAATTTCAAATACGAGGGCCACCTCGGCCGCCAGCAAGCGCAGATCGACCGGATGGCGCGCCAGGAAAGCAAGCGCCTGCCCGCAGATCTCGACTACACGACCATCCTCGGGCTCAAGAAGGAGGCGCAGGTCCGTTTCAGCGAGATCCGACCGGCCACCCTCGGCCAAGCCGGTCGCATCCCGGGCATCACCCCCGCGGACCTCGGCATGCTGCTCGTCTGGCTCGAAAAATTGAACCGCGAGCTCGTCTCCGAGCCGTAAATCAAGAAAGGAAATTGAACCGCAGATGGACTCAGCTTATGCAGATAATTAGGGAGTTGGATTGATTCTTTTCCACTCTCAGGATGAAGCGGGAATTCCTTAACCTAGAAACCGCGAATGAACGCGAATGGACACGAATAAGATGCTGAAAAAAACTTTGTAACATATACCGCATTCACCTTCCAGGTAACCTGATAGTTCTTCATAACTCATTGCAAATTAGCGTTATTTCGCGTTAATTCGCGGTTTTATTTTCCTTTTTAGCACCAGAACCCGCGCTGCGCTGGGGTGTGGATAAGGGAGTAACTTTGTTAGGATGGCTCCGGGCAGGATGCCAGGCATCCTGGCCGCCGCCTGCAACAGGCCAAGTTACTCGGGAGGCTTAAAGATTTCTTAAATTAACGTCCATGCCTGTTCATCTGGGGTTAAAAAATTCTTAAACTGTCAGTATTGATCGAGACGCCCCCAGGCCTTGGAAGCGCGCCGGATTGACAAGCTCCGGCCGGGGCCGCATGTTTCGTGAATGCTCTTAGAGACAAGCCGCCCGTCTCCAGCAACGCGTTGGCCTGTTTTCGCGCTTTGCTGCTGGGGGCTTGGCTTGATGGCCTTCTCGCAATTGCTGGTCGCCGGGATGGCGCTGGCGACCCGCTTTGAGGATTCCCGCGAGGTGGTCACCGTCATCAAGGAAGTGCCAAAGCTCATCACCGTGCGCATCCCCGCCACCGCGGACAGCGGTCCCGGTCCCGCTGTGGACCAGGGTGCGGTCGTGGCGCGGCCGCCGCTGGCCCAGCCGTCCTTTGAATCCATCCTGCCGCCGCCGACTCCGATGATCGCGCCGCCGGTGGACGATCCGCGGTCCGAGCGGATGCTCAAGGAGGCCCGCCAAGCGCGGGTGGCCGGCAACATGGGCATGGCCGTGATGAAACTCGAGGAGGCGCTTTCCCAGTCGCCGGATGACCCCAGCGTCCGCTTCGAGCTCGGGCTGGTCCACGAGCAAATGGGCGTGTTTGACACCGCTTCCGCGCACTATGAAAAAGTCTTCAAAATGGGCGTCTCCGGCGCGGGGCCGCTTTACGAACGGGCGGCGGCGAAGTTGCGCGACGGCTTCGCCCAAGTGGACATGCTCGGCAAGCTCTCACTCGCCCACGTCCGCGTTTTCAAGGACCCGCAGGTCGCAGAAGGCGAGCGTGTGATCCTCGACATCCCGGTGCAAAAGGCCCCCAGCGAGACGATCGAGGACCAGGAAGTTTCCGTTTCGGTGCTCATTTTCAACCGGACCTCCCGCGGCGAGATCATTCTGCTCGAGGATCAATCGTGGGTGGAACAGCGCTGGATTTCCGAGCCCTGTGACTGGGAGGACGGCGAGGAGACCCTGCGCATGACTTACACCATCCCGCCGCAGGACCAGGCCACCGAGCACCTCTTCGGCGGCCGCAGCTACTACGGCCAAGTGGTGACCCTGCACTACGGCGAGCAGGTTCTCGACGTCCAATCTTGGCCGCGCGACCTCGCGGCGAGGATTCCTCAACAAGCCGCCCCAAGCAGCCGGGACGACTCGCTGTTTTTCCCGGATTTCGACGGCTTGCTGCCCGATTTCGACCCTAATTTACCCTTGCTGCCGCCCCGTTGAGCCCGATGAATCCCGCGACCGAAGAACGCCAGCTTGGCGAATACCGCCTCCAAGAGCTGCTTGGGGAAAATGCCGTTTCCCGCACTTGGCTGGCCCAGCAGGTCTCGATTTCCCGCCTCGTGTTGGTGGACGAGTTTCGCGTCGATCAGGAACGCCCACGCGAGGCCTTCCTTGCCGATGTCCGCGCCAAAGCCGCCGTGGACCACCCCTTGATCAGCTCCATCTACGAGGCCGTGGCCGAGCCCGGGCTTTGCTTTTACGCCCACGAACTCCTCACCGGCACCACGCTGGCGGAGCGGGACCAAGCCGCCAAACCCTTCACCCCCGCGCGGCTGGCCCACGTGCTGCGCCGGGTTGCTGAAGCCCACCTGCATCACGAATCGCTCGGCCATTCCACCGCGCCGCTGGGGCTCGCCGCCATCCACCTCGACGCGCACGGCGTGGTCCGCTTGGAAAATCTCGCCCTCGCCGGCGACCGCACGCCGGAGCAATCGGACCGGGACATCGGCCACCTCGGAAATGCCCTCGTGCGTCTGGTCGCCGCGCGCGAGCCGGGGACCACCCGCTTACTGACCCTGCTGGGATGGATGCGCGGGGAAAACACTCCCGCCACCATCACCTGGACCCAGATCCGGGATTTCTGCCTCCAGATCGAGCACCAGTTGGCCGATTCCGCGTCCGCCATCACCCCCACCCAAGCGGCTGCAAGAGTCCGCAAAAAGCAACCGGTCGTTGCGATTTCCTTGGGCACGGCGGGCATTTTGATCGGCATCGTCTTGTTGGCGATGAAGCTGCGCCCGCCCGCGCCCACCCCCATGCCACGGGCGGAACTGCCGACAGCCGTCGTCATTTCCGCCGGCACTCACGCGATGCCCGACGGCCTCGAGGCGGATTTGCCCGCATTCCGCATCGCCGCCCACGAGGTGACTATCGGTGAATACGCGGGATTTCTCGAGACGCTCGCGATCCTCGCCAAGAACAGCCACTCGCGGATTTTCGACGCCAAGGACCAACCGGCCGAAAAAATTTCCCACGAGCCCACCGGCTGGCCCGAACTCCTCACCGCCGCCAAGGCCGGGGGCATTTGGGAAAGCCAGCGGGTGAGCATGGATTCACCGGTCGTGGGCATCGACTGGTGGGACGCCGCCGCATACGCCGAGTGGAAAAACGCCCGCCTTCCGACGCAGGAGGAATGGTTCGCGGCGCTCCGGCACGGGGCGGAAGCGCCCGCCGCCATCCCGCCCGGGCCCTGGGCCCCCGTGACCGATCAGGAATTCGACCGCACCCCCGCGGGCCTGCTCGGCATGGCCGGCTCCGTCAGCGAATGGACCGCCCATGCCGCGCCGAATCCCGCGAACCCGCTGGGCGATTGGCTCTGGGTCATCATCGGCGGCTCGCATTGGAAGCCCGGCAGCAACGCGCTCTCCCGTGAGTGGACCGCCGATCGCTCGCAGCGCCGCCCCGACCTCGGCTTCCGCCTCGCCTACGACGCGGACTGAGGGAACAGCCTTGCATGGGTCAACGGAAACCTCTAGCCACGGACAGATGTCGGAAATGCCAGTCAAACCCCAGCGAAACTCCTCGTGGTCGCGCACCCTCGTGCGGGTCATCCTGGTTTGTGCCGGCACCGTGGCGATCCTGCTCCCCGCCTGGCTGCCGAACCGGCCGTCGGTGCCCATCGAGCGCGGCACCGTCGAGCTGCTTCAGGCGCTGTTGCTTGCGGTAGCCGCAGCGGTGATGTTCGGAGCCTCGCCGCATGCCGGGGCGCACCGGCCGGTGTGCCGGGTGATCGGCCTCGGATTGATCGCCGCGTTCGTGGGTGAAATGGAGGACTTCATTTCCGAGATTTTGGGCCGCAATTTCCCCGAAGCTTGGGCCATCGGGGCCATCCTGTTGGTTGCGTTCATCACCATCCTGCGCCACCGGCGGGTGATGCTCGGTTTCGTCGCCACCCTTGGCAACCACGCTGGCACCGGCTTGATCGCCGCCGCGCTGTTGATCATTTACGTGTTCAACCGGGTGATCGGCAGCACGAATTTCTGGAAAGCCACGCTCGGTGCGGACTTCTCGCGGGAGATTCCGCGGATCTGCCGCAGCTATCTGGAGCTGCTCGCCTGCTACCTGATTTTCATCGGCAGCCTCGGGCTTTCGATCACGCTGGCGCGGCGCAACGAGCCGAAATAATTGTCCCCCCGCATGTTCCACATCGTCCTCCACGAGCCCGAAATCCCGCATAACGCCGGGGCCGCCGGGCGTCTGGCGCTGGCCACCGACTCGACGCTCCATCTCGTCGAGCCGCTCGGGTTCTCGCTCGACGACAAGCAGGTCCGCCGCACCGGGCTGGACTACTGGCAGAACGTGAAATTGCGCGTGTGGAAAAATTTCACCGATCTGCAAGCCGCCGCGGCCGCTGACGCACGCTTTTGGTTTCTGAGCACCAAGGCGAGCGCCTCGCCGTGGCAGGTGCGCTTCCGCCCCGGTGACTACCTCGTCTTCGGCCCCGAAACCCGCGGCCTGCCGGAGGAGATGGTGCAGGCCGCCGCCGACCAAGCGCTGCGGATCCCGATGGCCCCCGGCGGCACCCGCAGCCTGAATCTATCCACCGCAGTGGCGATCGTGCTTTACGAGGCGGCCCGCCAGCAGGATCCGGCTTGGTGAGACGGGCTGGCGGGAAGGCCTGCTCAAGCAAGCCCCGGCGGGAGCCCGGGGTTTTACCTAGTTTTCGCGAGCGGGGCCGCAAATTGCACAATCCCTCGTTAGGTCCGATAATAGTAGCATGAAACTCCTCGTCCTCGCTCTCGTCTTGTTGGTCGCTTGGGTTGTCCTTCGTTTCACGCTTGCCGTGACCGGGGTCTTTCTACATCTGCTCTGGATCGCCGCGCTGGTCATGGTGGCGCTCTGGCTCATCGGGAAAATCCGCGGCGGGGCCACCCGCACCCGATGAACGGTGGCGTCTAACGGACCACTGAGGGTCACTCAGTATTTCACACCGCAGCCGTAGGGCTTGTTGGTGGCGTTCTCCACTTCGTTACCCGCGAGGACGGCATCGAGCGCTTTGACGAAATACTTGTCGGCGGTTTCAACGTCGGCGCTGTTAGTGGTGGCCTTGGAATCGATCGCACCATTATACGCCAGCACGCCATCCGCGTTGATGATGAACAGGTGCGGCGTCACCTTCGCATCGTAGGCTTTGCCGACGGTGCCGTCGGTATCCATGATGAAATGAGTCGCCTGGTTTTTATGTGCTGCCGCGACTTCCGCCATTTTCGACGGCTCATGATAACCTTGCTTGCCTTCGGCACCGGAGTTGATGGTCAGCCAGACGACCCCTTTTGCGGCGTAGTCCGCTTGGAGTTTTGGCATGTTGCCACCTTGGTAGTGTTTTTTCACGAAGGGACAACTGAAGTTGGCCCACTCGAGGACGACGACCTTGCCGGCGTGATCGGCAAGTGAAACGGTTTCGCCCTTCAGGTTCTTGGCCGCGAAGGCAGGGGCGGCTTTACCGACTTCCTTGGCGTTGACGGTGGCGAGCGCGATGGCTCCGGCGAGGGATGCAAATAAGATCGATTTCATTGTTAGGTGGGGTTGGGGAGGATTCGGCATAAAGGATTGCGCAGGAATGGGATTTGTCCAAATTTTTTGTCAGGTCGGCTCATTGCGGTGTCCATGTGAGCGAAACCGGTGGCGTGCCATCCCGGTGGACAAGCACCAGCACCAGCTCCGCGACGGGGGTTGCGAGGTATTCGCTTTTAGCGACTTCTGCCGTCCATATCGCACCCTCGCGGACGAAAACAAACTCCGCCATGGGGTCAATGATCTCCGGCGTGGCAGGAAAAATTTCATGCGCAGCGGCGTTCCACTCCGCGGCGGTGGCCGTGATGGTGAGCCGCAGGGTATCGGGTTGCTCAGTGACATTGAGCGTCAGACCGTCACTGGCCGGACGCGGCACCCGCGCCAAGGCCGTCTCGATTTCCTTTGCCTCCGGGGTGGCAGTCGGCGGACCGGGCTCCAGCGCCAGTTCCAACGCAGCCTCTCCGGGGATGCAGCTGTGGTCATCGCAGCTCAGCCAGGAAACCAACGCCCGCAGCTTGACCGCACCGGCCGCGTGGGCGGGCGGGCTGAGTTTCACCGGAAACACCACGGTCCCTTTATAACCTAAATTGGCGAGTCCGCCGGTTGCGAAGCGTTCCGGCACCGGGTGTTCCAGCGCACCGGCGGTCCACCCGGCCGGGAGTTCCCACGCGATGGAAATTTTCATGCCGCCCTCGCCCGGGTTGCTCCAGTAGGTGTGAAATCCTTCGTCAATCACCAGCCGCAGCGCCGTTTGCACGGGCCTTCCCGCCTCGTAGGTCGCGCTTGCGGTGGGCCAATCCGCCGTCGCCTTGCCCGAGCGCACACCGGCGAATGAGAGGGAACACAAGGGAACTAAAAGTATCGCGGATTTTGTCAGTAACATGGTCTCGACACTAGCAGGGATTTTGTGCGGGGCAACGCACCGGCGAAATTTGAAAAAGGCATCTCTGAGACAAAGACGCCTCGACGGGAAAATTTCCCGCTTGGGCGCTCGACAAATCCGGTTTTGAGTGTCGCTTTAGGCATCATGCAAACCCATTTCCTCGGCCTCTCGCTCGCCTCCCTGGCCCTCGCCACGGCCCAAGAGCCCGCCGCCCCAGCCGCCGCCCCGGGCCAACTCCGCGCGCTCCTCGACGATCCGAACGGCGACCTCACGCGACTGGCCACGGGCATCCTCGGCAAAAACGGTGGCAACCCGTTTTTCTATTTCCCCACCCGCGACGAGCCCGCGACCCCGGCGACCTGGGGCCTGAAATACGAGTCGGTCGATTTCAAATCCCCCGACGGCACGCCGCTTCACGGCTGGTTCATCCCAGCGAAAGATCCACAGCCGGCCAAGGGCACCGTCGTCTTTTCCCACGGCAACAGCGGCTCGATCGGCTATCACCTCGGTTTCGTCGCCTGGCTCGCCGAATCCCGTTTTAACGTGATGATCTACGACTACCGTGGCTTCGGGAAATCCGGCGGCACCGTGGACCGCCGTGGCATGATCGACGACGTGAAAGCCGCGTTCACCTACGTGCGCCAGCGCGACGATGTGGACCCGGACCGACTCGTTTCCTTCGGTCACAGCCTCGGCGGCGCACAATCGATCACCGCCTTGGCCGAGGCTCCGGTGAAGGGGCTGCGTGCGATCGTCGTCGACGGTGCCTTCGCGTCCTATCAGGCGATGGCCCGCGTCATCGGTGGCCAACTCGGTGCCAGCCTGGTCTCAGACGAACTCTCGCCCAAGGACTTCGTGGCTAAAATCAGCCCGGTCCCGCTGCTGGTCATCCACGGCGCGCGCGATGAGGTGGTTCCAGTCGCGCAAGGCCGGCAGTTGTTCGAGGCCGCCGGTGAGCCGAAAACCTTGTTCGAGGTGGAAACCGGCCGCCACGGCACCACCCTCTCCGACGACGGCGGCGCTTACCGGAAAAAAATGATCGCTTGGCTCGAAGAGGTGATGGAGGGCTGAGAGGCTGTCGGGAGATACCTGGCTTGACCCGGCGGCGCTCCCGTGCAACCTCCGCGCCAGATGATTTCCGTTCAGTCCTTACGAGTTGAATTCGGCGCACGCGTGCTGTTCAACGACCTCGCCTTTTCCGTCCAGCCGCGCGAGCGGATCGCCTTCGCCGGCCACAACGGCGCGGGCAAGTCCACGCTGATGAAGTGCGTGGCAGGCATCATCCGGCCGACGTCCGGCCAGATCCATGCGCCCAAGGGCACGCGGATCGGCTACCTGCCGCAGGAGGGAATTCACGTGAAGGGCCGCACGCTGTGGCAGGAAACCGAGTCGGCCTTCGGCGAGACGATGGCGCTCAGCGAGAAAATCGACCGGCTTTCCAACGAGCTGACCAAGCTCGACCCGCGCTCGTCGCCCTACGGCGATTTGCTCGAGGAAATCGGCGAGCTGGAGCTGCAACTCGACGCCACGGACCCGGCGCGGATGAAGCCACGGATCGAGTCGGTGCTGAAAGGGCTGGGTTTCCAGAGTAAGGATTTCACCCGCGATTGCTCGGAATTTTCCGGTGGCTGGCAGATGCGGATCGCAATGGCCAAGCTGTTCCTGCAAGAGCCGGAAGTGCTGCTGCTCGACGAGCCGACGAACCACTTGGACATCGGCACGCAGATCTGGGTGGAACAATATTTGATCAACTACCCGGGCGCGATCCTGCTCATTTCCCACGACCGGGCGCTGCTCGACACGCTGTGCACGCGGACGATCGCCTTCTCTAACGGAAGGGCGGAGGAGTATGCGGGAAATTTCTCCTACTTCGAGCGCGAGTCGGTGCTGCGGAAGGAAATCCAGCTCAAGCAATACGAGGCCCAGCAGCGCGAAATCGGCGAGATCCAGCGCTTCATCGACCGCTTCCGCGCCTCGGCGAACAAGGCGACGCTGGTGCAGTCGCGCATCAAAATGCTGGCAAAAATTGAGCGCATTCCGCAGCCGGAGCGGGACGACGCGGTGATGAATTTCAAGTTCCCGCCGCCGCCGAACTCCGGCCACACGGTGGCCAAGCTGGATGGCGTGGCGAAAAGTTACGGCGCGCTCAACATTTTCAGCGGCTTTGATTTCGAGATCAACAAGGGCGAGAAATTCGCGATCGTCGGGCCGAACGGCGCGGGGAAATCGACGTTTTGCCGACTCATCACCGGGCAGGAGGCACCGGATGCCGGCGCGCATAGCTTCGGTCACAAGGTGGCCACCTCGTTCTTCTCACAGAACCACGCGGACGAGCTGGACCCGAGCGTGACGGTGTTGGAGACGGTGGAGGCGGCGGCCTCGCGCGAGGCGATGCCCCACGCGCGGAACTTGCTCGGCTGCTTCCTGTTCCGCGGCGACGATGTTTTCAAAAAAGTCGGCGTGCTCTCCGGCGGCGAGCGCTCGCGCGTGGCGCTGGTGTGCATGCTGCTGCGCCCGGCGAATTTCCTGATCCTCGACGAGCCGACGAACCACCTAGACATGCAATCGCAGGACGTGCTCCAGCGCGCGCTCATCGACTACCCGGGCAGTGTGATGATCGTTTCCCACAACCGGAATTTCCTCGATGCACTGGTCACCAAGACCCTCGAATTCCGCCCCGGCGAGCAGCCGACGCTGTATGCGGGGAATATCACTTATTACCTGGAAAAATCCGCCGAGGACGAGGCGACGAAAAAGGGCGCGCCCAAGCTGGCGTCACTCGCCCCCGCGGCAGCTAACGGCTCGTCGCGCCAATCCGTTCCCGGCGTGAACCGCAAGGAGCAACGCCGGATCGAGGCGGAGCAACGCGAGATGAAATCCAAGGTGCTCAAGCCGCTGGAAGCGGAATTCGAAGCGCTCGAAGCAAAAATCGCCGAGCTGGAAGGCGCGCAAGCCACGCTGACACAGCGGCTTTCCTCCGACGAGGTGGCCAATGACACCGGCAAGATGCGCGAGACCACCAACGCGGTGGACAAGCTCGCGAAATCGCTGGAAACCAGCTACTACCGCTGGGGCCAGCTGTCCGACGAGATCGAGAAGGTGAAGACGAAGCTGGGGATCGAGGCCTAGGCTCAGGAGAAGTGGAGCCAGGCACCACGGCTCCAGATGTCCGGGTCTCTCCCTCAGCGAAGTCCGACCGCCGCAACATCCCCGCGTGCGAGCCAACCGCGGAGCGTCGTCCCAGGCACTTCCACATAGCAAAACCCGCCGCTTTCCTCGCCCAAATGGACCGTCCGCCCCGGCCCCGGGCTGCCAAGCACCTCGGCGCTCTCGAAGGGTGACAAGCGGACGGCCGCGTTTTCAGAAAGCACCACGCCCAACATTTCCTCGCCGCCGCGCAGAGATAAGGCACCCGACGCGACAACGAACACCAGACCCGCCACCGCGGCGGAAATCATCTGGATCCGCCGCATCCCACCGCGGGGCACCTTCATGATTCCTAACACAAGCGTTAGTCCGCCGAGGAACAGCGCCGCCCCGACGAGCAGCCACGACCATTCGTTGCGGCTCAGGAATTGGAGCGCCGCGTGCAGTCGCGGGTGGTTGACGGGCTCCTCAAAGGCCGCGGCCGCCTTGCGGGAGAGCCTTAGATTCGCCTGCAAATCCGGATCGCGCGGCGTGAGCAAGCGGGCGCGCTCGTATGCCAGGATCGCCGGGCCATGCTGCCCGAGCCGCTGGTAGCTGTTGCCCAGGTTATACAAAACCGCCGCCCGCGGGCCCTCCGCCGCCAGCAGTTTTTCATAAGCCACCGCCGCGCCCGCGAAGTCGCCCGTCTCGAACCGGCGGTGCGCGTCATCGAAGGCGCTGGCCGAGGCTGCGGCGGACACCAGCCAGATCCCTAGCAGGCCGATTGACAATTGTCGGATCATGATTTGGCGGCGGGGGTGAGGGATGCCAGTGCCTCGTCCAGCAACGCGCGCCAGCGCGGCAGGATCTCGCCGGTGGACTGGCGGCTGTATTCGTGGAGATCCGCCTCACGGAAAAACGCGGCGACCGGAGATTCGCTAGAAATGCGCGCACCAACTTCCGCAGAGGTGATCGCCTGCGGCGGCTGGTTCCACCGCGCGCCAAGCCGCTGCTGGAGCGCCAGCCGCGCGGCGTTGAAAAATCCCGGCACATCCCGCGCCTCCGCGCAGCGCCGCGCGTTCTCCATGGCCTCGCGGGTGGCTTTTTCCATCGCCTCCGCCGCCGCCCGTCGCGGGTCCTCTCGCCGCCGGCGCAACCACGCGAGGATTCTCCCCACACCGCCGAGCAGCGCGGCGAGAACTAACAAAATAGCGAATCCCGGCCGCGCGAGAAATGGCTCCAATGATCTCACCGGCCCCGGCGCAAGTTTCTGGGCGACGAGTTGGTCGCCCGGTTTCGCCGGCTCCACCGCGGCAACGGGATCGGGCTCGATTTCCACTAGGTCCGCCCCGCTCACTTGGATTGGTTTCACCGGACTGGTGACTGTTTTATAAATCCCTTCGCCCGGGTCGAAAAAACTAAATGCGAGCGACAGCTCCTGCGCGCCCGCCTTGCGCGGCACCGCGCTGAACTGAAACGTTTTGTTACCCGCAAACGAAGCCTCGTCACCCGCCGCGAATTGATCCTTGGCCGGATAGGTCCGCCAAGCACCCGGAGGCAACACTTGCGGCGCTTTCATGAGTGCGAAATTTCCCGAGCCGCCGAGACGCGCGCCGATCTGTTGGGGCTCACCCGCCACCCAATCGTTAGGGATTTCCACCTGCTCGAACTTGAAATCACCGACCGCTCCGGTGAAACCCTCCGGCCTCCCTTCGACCGGCAGTGGGCGCACCTCGATCTCCTGATCGTCGGACTTCAGCGTCACGTCCTTCTGGATCATTGGCGCGTGCATGTTGTTGAGAATACTGTCGAAAAACGGATCGTCGAACGGCCCGCCGCGCCGCTGCCGCGGCCTCGGCGCGGAGGTGTCACGCACCGCCACGGTCGCATCCACCGAGAGCGAGGCTGGATAACTGCCCGCCTTGGCCGCCGACATGCCGCCATACCAAGTGACTACCGTGTAGCGCTTGCCATCCTTGATTTCGGTCGACTGCTGCGGGCGGTTGCTGACGTTGTGCAGGGTGAAGGCCTTGCCCTCCGGCTGGATCCCGCTGCGCAGCTGCGCCTGCGAGTTCTCCGGCAACCACGCGCGGATTCGCACCGGCGCGATTTCTCCGACGTAGGCATGCTTGCGCTCGCTGTCCGCCATATCGACAGTTAGGAACCCGAAGCGCTTCTCGCCGGTTTCATCCTCCTCCGCAGGCGGCGTGCCGGACGGCTGGGCTGCCATTCCCGCTGGCGGCTGGGCCGCCCCGGCATCGAGAACTTTCAGCTTCAGTGGCTGCGTGCGCAACGGCTCACCACCCACGCTGATCTCGATCGCCGGGATCTCATAGTCCCCCGGCACTTGGGAGCCAATCATGTATTGATAGCTGACGGAAATCGAGGTGCGGCCGTTGACGATTTGAATCTGTTGGTTCTGCCCGCGCGGCTGGACGATTAGATTCTTCACCTCCGGAATCTGCGGCTGCGCGGCCCTGCCACCGGCGACGCGTAGCGTGAGGATCGCGCCGTTGCCCGCCGGCACCGATTCGCGGTCGAGCTCCGCGGTCACTTCCGCCGCGATGGCGGGAGATAGGCCGATGAACGCCGCGGTCACGAAAAGCGCGCACAGCCGGAAAACGCGTTGGAACGGAATTACCATGTCTTGCCTTTGGTCGTGTTGTCTGCCTTGCGGTCACCGCGCGGAATCGGGATCACCCTACGGTCGTCATCGCGCAGGGATTCAATCAATTGAAGCGCCTCCTCCTCCGTCATTTGTTCCTTTTCCCCTCGCTCCTCGCTGCTCTCGCCTTCTTTTTCCTCAGCGGATTTCTCCTCCTCCGGCTTGGCGTCGGCGGGTTCTTCGGAGGGCTCATCACCTTCCCCCGGGGTGGGCTCCTCACTCTTGTCTCCCTCTTGTGGATCCTCCGAAGAATCGCCATCCTGCGGGTCGGAAGATTCATCTCCCTCCTCGGGCTTTTCTGACTCCTTGTCCTCGTCTCCCTTCTCGCCATCCTTGGAATCAGAATCGTCCTCAGGCTCCCCCTCTTCGTTCTTCTCTTCCTCGTCTTCTTCTTTTTTCTCCTCGTCTTTCTCGCTATCCTCGTCTTCCTGCTTCTCTTGCTGTTTCAACTCTTCAAGTTTCCGCGCCACAAGTTCCTTGTTGAAAACCGCGTCTTCGTCGTTGGGATTCAGCGCGAGCGCGTCCTCGTAGGCCTTCACCGCTTCCTCCCACGCCTTGATGGCCGCCTCCGGATCCTTTTCCAACGCCTCCTGCCCGGTCCGATAGAGCGTGTTTCCCAAGTTATAGTAAGACCCTTGCTGGAGCTTCAAATCCTGCGTCCGCAACGAAGCTTTGAGCGCCTCCGTGGCCGCGGTGAAATCTCCGTTGAGGTAAGCCTCGGTGCCTTGGTTGTAAACTTTCCGCGGGTCTGCCTCCGCCGCCCGGCTTTCATGGGTGCCAGTCGAAACGAACCCAAGCGCCAGCAACGCGGCAAGCTTCGGCAGCGCCCGGGCTTGCTTCAACTTGCGGCGGTCATTCATGAAAAACTCCGCTAACAAAAGAACGATTGCCAGCCCCAGCGGCCACTCGAAGCGTTCCAGTGGGATGCGCTCCATCCGCTGCTCCAGCTCGCTCTTTGGCACCAGACGCAGGCGCTCTTGATAGATCGTGTTCAGTCCCTCCGCACCCCGTCCCAGCGGAACATAAAGCCCCTCCGTCTCCTCCGCGATTTTCTTCAAGGTGGACTCATCGAGCACCGTCTTCACCACCGTGCCATCCGCCTCCCGCAGGTAATCCATGCGTCCATTCGGGTAGCGGATCGGGATCGCCGCCCCCTCCGGGCTGCCGACTCCGACGGTGTAAATGACCATGCCCTTTTTCGCCGCAGCCTTCGCGACATCGATCACGGCGCCCTCCAAATCCTCGCCATCCGTGAGCAGCACCAGCACGCGGTGGTTGTTTCCCTGCTTGTCAAACAGGCGCTCCGCTTCGCGGATCGCGCTGGCGATGTCGGTGCCTTGCCGCGGGATGATGTCGGTATCCAGCGCATTCAGCGACTCTTGGAACGCGTCGTAATCCAGCGTCAGCGGACACAACGCGAAGGCGCTGCCAGCGAAGGGGATCAGGCCCACCCGGTCGCCCTCCAATCGCCCGACGAAGTCGATGATGCCAATCCGCGCGCGCTCCAGTCGGTTAGGCGCGAGGTCTTCCGCGAGCATGCTGCGCGAGGTGTCCACGGCGAAGAGGATATCGATCCCCTTGCGTTTCACCTCGTTCCATTCGTAGCCCTTCTGCGGACGGGCAATCGCGCTGAAAATCATCAGCACCGCCGCCAGCCACAGCCCGCGCTTGATGTTGCGCAGCCGCGGCGAAAATCCATCCGTCAGCCGCAGGCGGAAGCGCGGGTGGATCAGCTTGGCGAGGTCCGCCTCGCGCCGGCGGTCGAAGCGGATGAACAGGGCGACGATACCGGCGCAGACGAGCAGGCCGACGAAAATCCAGAGCGGCTGGGCAAATTGTAGCGGTGTGTCATCCATGGCGTTTCGATCTCAGGGCAGGCGCCTGAAGCGGGTTTGGGTAAGTAGGAGTTCTAGCAGAAGAAAACCAAGTCCGGGAATCAGGAACCAGAGGTAAAGTTCATCATACTGCTGGTATTTCCTCACCTTGCGGGTGGTTGTTTCCAACTGGTTGATCGATTCGTAAATGTTTTCCAACGAGTCGGTATCGGTGGCGCGGTAGGATTGGCCGCCGGTGGCGGTGGCGATTTCACGCAGCATTTCCTCGTCGATCTCTACCTTCACCATCTGCATGCGCGTCCGGCCGAAGCCGTCCTGCACCGGCACCGGTGCCTCGCCGTGGGTGCCTACGCCGATGGTGTAAACCCGGATCCCCAGCGCCTTGGCCGCCTCCGCGGCGGTGAGCGGATTGATGGCCCCGGCGTTGTTCACTCCGTCGGTTAGCAAGATGATGATCCGTGATTTTGCTTCCGATTTCCGCAGGTGGCCGACCGAGGAGGCGATGGCGGAACCGATGGCGGTGCCGTCCTCGACCTGGCCCATTTGGACCTCGCCCAGACGGTCCGCGAGCCAGGCGTGGTCGGTCGTCAGCGGACTGACCAGATAGGCGCGCCCGGCGAAGGCCACCATGCCGAGGCGGTCGTTAGGCCGCTGGCCGACGAATTTCCCGACCACGTCCTTCACCATTTCCAAGCGGTTGACCGCGCGGCCGCGGAGCTTGAAATCGTGGGCCTCCATCGAGCCGGAGACGTCGAGCGTCAGGACGATGTCGATGCCGCTGGCTTCGATTTCACTCGAGCCCTTGCCATGGCGCGGCCTGGCCAGCGCGACGATCAGCAAGCCTAACGAGAGCATGCCGAGGAACATGAGAAAGCCGCCGATTTTCGAGCGCGGGCGCGCGCCGACGCTGCGGGCGTCCGCCGTGGAAGGAAGACGGACCGCCACCGGCCTGCCCCAGCGGCCTTTCCAGATCGCAAGGACCGGCAGGATGAGCAGGAGGAGTAAGAACTCCGGATGCAGGAACTGAAAACTCTCGGTCATGGTGCCACGCCTTGAGTGGTGGAAGGTGCCGCGGTGGCGGTGATGAAGCCGCGCGCTGCCTGGAGGAGTTCACCGCGTCGGGCGGTGTCGAGCTGGGAACCGGCGAATTTCGCGAGATCGCAGGATTTGAGGAAGTCCCGCAAATGGTCGCTCTCGGCGATGAGCGGGGAATTATTTTCCGCCGCGAGATCACGCAGGAATTCCTCGGTCGTCCGCCGCGGCGCGGCGAGGCCGAAGCGGTCGGCGATATAGTGCCTGACGACCTTGGCTGCTAGATAGGCGAAGGCCTCCGCCGGCATGGCTTCGGGGCTTCCCTCGAGCTGCGTTAGTGATGCCAGGGCGATCTCCTGCGGACTTTTCTCATTTAGTTTTCCGGCATGCCGCTTCCATAGCAACCATGCGACGGCGAGCAACAACACGCCACCCGCAATCGCCGCCCACAGGGCGACGGGGAATTTTTCAGGCTCGAGGATCTCAATCAATGGCTTCGGCCCACGGATGTCGTCCTCGGCGGCCGAATCTTGGGCTGATAGAGTTGTCGCCAGAATGAGTGTTAGCAGCAGGGTGCCGCAGAAAGAAGGCTGCGGGCAGGATGCCCGCGCCACGTGGCTCGGACATCCTGTCCGCAGCCAATTCTTTCTCAGATTGAACATGAAATAGAACATCATCATCCGGTACGTTGGCGGCGTTTGCGGAAGAAGCCCATCAGCTCGGGCATCCAGTTCTCGCCATTGATGAATTCCAACAGATCCACACCCAGCGAGCGGATGCGCGCCGCAGTGAGCTCCCGGCGCTCGCGGGATTGGTTTTCATAAGCCGCGCGGACTTTGGCGCTGCCGGTATCGATCTCCACGACCAGCCCGGTCTCCGCGTCCTCAATGCAGATGCGGCCGACGTCCGGCAGCGATTCCTCGCGCGGATCGGTCACGGAAAGAGCGATGACATCATGCCTCCGGTTAGTGACTTGCAGCTTGTTGCGCAGGTGCTTCAGCCGCTCCTCGAACGGGTCACCAAGGCAAAAATCCGAGACGAGGAAAATAACCGATTTTCGGTGCACCACCTGGTTGGCGAAATCCAAGGCCTTCGCAATGTCCGTGCCGGCGTGGGCCGGCTGGAAAAACAAGGTTTCGCGAATCAGGCGCATGATATGGATCCGGCCTTTTCCCGGCGGAATGTATAACTCCACGGAATCGCTGAACAGGATCAACCCGACTTTGTCGCGGTTGCGGATGGCGGAGGCGGCCAGCACGCCCGCGGCCTCGGCCGCGAGTTCGCGCTTTGAATCCACCACCGAGCCGAAATCCGAGGAGGCGCTGATGTCGACCATCAGCAGAATCGTCAGCTCGCGTTCCTCGGTGAACAGCTTCACGTGCGCCTCGCCGGTGCGCGCAGTGACATTCCAATCAATCGTCCTGACATCGTCGCCCGGCACGTAGTTGCGCACCCGGTCGAAGTCCATGCCGCGACCCTTGAAAACGCTGGCGTAGCGGCCCGCCAGCGAGTCATCGACCAGCCGGTTCGTGCGGACTTCCATCCGCCGGACGCGACCGAGGATCTCCGCCGCGCGGGCCTCGTCCTGGATGCTGATGGGGGTGGCTGCCTTGGGCTTAATCACGTTGCTAACTGAATTAAATTTTGAAGTGGCGGACAAATCACGGCACCGGCAGCTCGTCGAGGATGCGCGTGATGATTTGCTCGCTGTTGAGCCCTTCCGCCTCCGCCTCGTAGGTGACGGTGACGCGGTGGCGCATCACATCCATGGCGATGCTCTTCACATCGTGCGGCGTCACGTAGGCGCGGCCGTTGAGGAAGGCGTGGGCGCGGCTGGCAAGCGCCAGATTGATGGTCGCCCGTGGCGAGGCACCCACCCGGATGAGCGGCGCGATGTGGATGCCATATTCGTCCGGCCGACGGGTGGCGTGGACCATCCGGACGATGTAGCGTTTCACTTTCTCATCCAGATAGAGGCCGTTGACGACGCCGCGCGCCTGCTGGATCGCCTCCAAACTAACAATCGGAGCGGGCACCGGCATATCCTCGGTGGTGCCTGCCAGGTCGAGCACGCGGAGTTCCTCTTCTTCAGTCGGATAATCCATGACCACCTTCATCATGAAACGGTCAAGCTGCGCCTCGGGCAGCGGATAGGTCCCTTCCTGTTCGAGCGGGTTCTGGGTGGCAAGGACGAAAAACGGCGTGGGCAGCGCGAAGGTTTGCTCGCCGATAGTCACCTGCTTTTCCTGCATCGCCTCGAGCAGCGCGCTCTGCACCTTGGCGGGCGCGCGGTTGATCTCGTCGGCGAGGATGAAGTTAGCGAATACCGGCCCGTGTTTCACCCGGAAGCGCGCTTCCTTGGGATCGTAAATTTCGGTGCCGACGATGTCCGCCGGGAGCATGTCCGGGGTGAACTGGATGCGGTGGAATTTCGCGTTCACCAGCGAGGCGAGCGTCTTGAGGGCGAGGGTTTTGGCCAGACCGGGCACGCCTTCGAGCAGGATGTGGCCCTTCACCATCAGGGAAATCAGCAGACGGTCCACCAAGTCGTTTTGGCCGATGAGGTAACGGCCGATCTCACTGCGGAGCGGGTGGATCCAGTGGGAGGCTTCACATACCAGCGCTTCCGCGTCGGCCGGGTGTTTGTGGGTGTCGATACTCATGTTTGGGTGTCTTTTTTCGGGGAAAATTCAAGCGGCCTGCGGACCACGGTGATCTAGCGACGAGCGGCTGCTCCCTCGTCTAAAATCCCCGGGGCGCGGAGCTTGTCCGCCTCCACGGCCGCCTCCAAGCGCCAACTGCGGTTTTGCGCTGCGTATGGCCCAACCCGCGCCCGCCTCCGGTGGCTTGGAGAGGAAATTCGGCCTCGGACATTGGCCCGGCACTTGCTGTATGAAGACCAGAAGCAGCACCCTCAGTGGCCAAACCCTCAATTTCTCATGAATCGCCTGCGCGTTCTCAAACTTGGCTGGGAGTTCCCTCCGCTCATCAACGGCGGCCTCGGGATCGCGTGTTTGGGCCTTTCACGCGCGCTCGCCAAGCAGGTGGACCTCACCGTGCTTGTGCCAAAATCCTGCGCCGAGGCGGATTTCCACGACTTCGAGCTGCGGGGTCTCAACACGCTCACGATCGCGCAGCTCAAGGACGTGGAGGAGCGCTTTCGCTACGAAAGCTTCGCCGCGGTCCGCGAAATACCCGTCTTTCTGGATCCCTACGCCAACCCAGACGGCCCCTTGCTGCCCGGTATCGATGAACCGAATTTCTCCAGAACCACCAGCCGCCAACTGGAGGCCTTCAAGGTCGGCGAGCTCTACGGCCCGGACCTCGGCAGCAAGATGGTTGAGTTCTCCAAGGTCGCCGCGGAAATGGCAATGATGGAAGAATTCGATATCATCCACGCTCATGACTGGATGACATTTCTAGCAGGCGTGGAGGTGAAAAAGGCCATCGGCAAGCCGCTCGTGGCCCACATCCACGCGCTGCAATACGATCGCGCCGGCCCGTCTTCCCGCGGTTGGATTTACGACATCGAAAAATACGGCATGGAGATAGCCGATTGCATCATCCCGGTGAGCCACTACACCGGCCAGATTATCGCCACTCACTATGGCATCGATCCGCAAAAAATCCACCCGGTCCACAATGGTGCCGATCCGGTGGAGGTGTTCGCCACCAAAAAAATGTTTCCGGAGAAACTCGTGCTTTTCCTCGGTCGGCTCACCTCGCAGAAGGGGCCCGATTTTTTCCTCGAAATTGCATCCCGCGTGATCGCACGCAATCCCAAAGTGCGCTTTGTCGTGGCAGGCACCGGTGACAAGTTGCGTCAGCTCATCGAGTCCGGCGCCTTTCGCGGGCTTGGCGCGCACTTTCATTTCACCGGCTTTCTCAATCAGCAAAAGGTCCGGGATCTGCTTTCGATGACTGATGTCTATTGCATGCCCTCTGTTTCCGAACCCTTTGGCTTATCCGCGCTGGAAGCCGCGCAATTTGGTATTCCCGCCGTGATCTCCAAACAATCCGGCGTGGCCGAAGTGCTGAAAGGCGCACTCAAGGCGGATTACTGGGACGTGGAACTGATGGCCAAACACATCAACGACCTGCTAACCGACGCCGCGCTCCACGCACGGGTCGCCGGGCAGGCAAAACTCGACATCGCGGCTTCCACTTGGGATGCCGCGGCGGCCAAGGTGCTGAGATCTTATGCACAAGTGATGCTTCAGCCCGCTTAATTTTCCCTCTTTCCTCCACATACAGATGCCCGACATTTGCGTTTACTTCCAAGTGCACCAACCGAACCGCTTGTTGCCCTATGACTTTTTCCGAGTCGGGGAAAATAACCTCTACGAGGACGATGCGATGAACCGCGATATCCTCAACAAAGTGGCTGACAAGTGTTATCTACCAGCTAACAAGCTCTTTAAGAAGTTGATCGAAAAAAACGAAGGTCGCTTCCGGATGGCCATGTCGATCAGCGGCACAGTGATCGAGCAAATGGAGCACTTCCGGCCCGATGTCCTGGAATCATTCCAGGATCTAGTCGCATCAGGAGGCGTCGAGCTGCTGGCAGAAACCTACTATCACTCGCTCGCTTTCGTGCATTCGAACAAGGAGTTCGACCGCCAGGTGGAACTTCATCTACAGAAGCTCGAGGATGTCTTTTCAGTTAGGCCGCGTGTCTTCCGGAACACCGAGCTGATTTACAACGACGCCATCGCCGCCAAAGCGGAAACCATGGGTTTCGACGGCGTCGTGGCGGAAGGAGTTGCGCGTAACCTCAACCGCATGTCGCCCAACTACCTCTACCGCGCACCGACCACCGCGCGGATCAAGACATTGCTCCGGAACATCCGACTCTCGGACGACCTCGGGTTCCGTTTTTCCGACAAGGGCTGGAGCGATTACCCGCTCACTGCACAGAAATTTGCGGCGTGGCTCGCCGGTTGCGAAGGCGATGTGGTCAACCTCTTCATGGATTACGAGGCCATCGGGGAGCACCATTGGCAGGAAACCGGGGTTTTTGATTTTTGGGAGAAGCTACCCGAGGCTCTCAGCGACGCGGGTCTGCAATGGGTGACACCCACCGAGGCCGTTGAGCTTTACCGCGCCTCACGCGAATACAGCAGTCATTTCCTCACTTCGTGGGCGGACACCGAGCGGGATCTATCCGCGTGGATGGGGAATGTGATGCAGCAAGAAGCAATCGAAAAGGTCCACCGGCTGGAGCCGGAGATCCTGGCCATCAATGACCCGGAACTCACCCATATCTGGGCGAAAATGCAAACTTCAGATCACTTTTACTGGATGTCCACGAAAGGCGGTGCCGACGGCAGCGTGCACCGATATTTCACGCCCTATCCGAGTCCCTACGACGCTTACCTGTATTTCATGAACGTGCTGGCCGACCTCCAAATCCGGCTCCGCCGGGGGACAGGTGCAGGTTGAAGCGCCTGAAAACACGCAGCCGCACGTCCCCATCAATCCACTCCCACCCGCAGGTCCCTCGCCGTCCACAAGACGTCCGCCGC
>JBBEEL010000081.1:0-15383 GCA_040880785.1 Akkermansiaceae bacterium
GTTTCGGAGAAATGGAAGTTTGGGCGCTCGAAGCCTACGGCGCCGCTTACACCCTGCAGGAACTTCTCACCGTCAAATCCGACGACGTGCAAGGCCGCACCCGAATCTACGAGGCGATCGTCAAAGGCGACAACAACCTCGAAGCCGGAACGCCTGAGTCGTTCAACGTCCTCATCAAGGAAATGCAATCCCTCGGACTTGACGTCCGGCCGGGTCGCAAGGGTTCCACCCATGGCTCCGGCATGACCGGTGGCCTGGATGAATACTCTCTCGATGATCTTACCCTGTAATCTAACGCGAAACCCTAACCTGACCTAAATTTATAATATGAGTGTCGATAACAACCTTCGCGAACTATTCGGCGTGGACGAGCGCCCAGAGGCTTTTGACCAAGTCTCCATCACCGTTGCATCTCCGGAAATCATCCGATCCTGGTCCAAGGGCGAGGTGAAGAACCCGGAAACCATCAACTACCGGACCTTCAAGCCCGAAAAAGGCGGTCTCTTCTGCGAGCGGATCTTCGGACCCACCCGCGACTGGGAGTGCGCCTGCGGCAAATACAAGCGCATCAAGCACAAAGGCGTGATCTGCGACCGTTGCGGCGTGGAAGTGACCCTCAGCCGCGTCCGTCGCGAGCGCATGGGCCACATCGAGCTGGCCGTGCCGGTTTCCCACATCTGGTTCTATAAGTGCATGCCATCCCGCATCGGCCTCATGCTCGACATGAGTGCCCGCCAGTTGGAGCGCGTCATTTACTATGAAGACTACGTCGTCACCGAGCAGGGCAACACCGCCCTCGAAGTCGGCCAGCTCCTCACGGAAAATGAACTCCGCGAAGCGGAAGACACCTATGGCGACGGATCGTTCCAAGCCAGCATGGGTGCCGCCGCCATCATGGAATTGCTCCGCCAGTGCGACCTTCCTTCCCTGATCGTTTCTCTCGAAGAGGAACTCGGAACCACCCGTTCCAAGCAGAACAAGAAGAAGCTCTCGAAGCGTCTGAAAATCACGCAAGGTTTCCTTCAGTCGAAGTCGCGTCCCGAGTGGATGATCCAAACGGTGCTTCCCGTAATCCCGCCGGACCTTCGTCCGCTGGTGCCACTCGAAGGCGGCCGTTTCGCCACCTCCGACCTGAACGACCTCTATCGCCGCGTCATCAACCGCAACAACCGCCTCAAGAACCTCCTGCTCCTCAAAACGCCGGAAGTCATTATCCGCAACGAAAAGCGGATGCTTCAGGAAGCGGTTGACGCCCTGTTCGACAACGGCCGCCACGGTCGCGCCGTCACCGGTGCCGGCAACCGCCCGCTCAAATCCCTCAGCGACATGCTCAAGGGCAAGGGTGGCCGTTTCCGTCAGAACCTTCTCGGCAAGCGCGTCGATTACTCCGGCCGTTCCGTCATCGTCGTCGGTCCGGAACTCAAACTCGGCCAGTGCGGTCTTCCCAAGAAGATGGCGCTCACCTTGTTCGAGCCCTTCATCATCCGCCGTCTCAAGGAGCTTGGCTACTGCCACACCGTGCGCTCGGCCAAGAAAATGATCGATCGCAAGACCACCGAAGTTTGGGACATCCTCGCGGAAGTCACCAAGGGTCACCCGATCCTGCTCAACCGCGCGCCGACCCTTCACCGTCTTTCGATCCAGGCCTTCGAGCCGAAACTCATCGAAGGTGAAGCCATCCGCGTCCACCCGCTCGTTTGCACCGCTTACAACGCGGACTTCGACGGCGACCAAATGGCCGTCCACGTCCCGCTGTCGATTGAGGCCCAGATGGAGTGCCGCCAGCTCATGCTCGCGCCGAACAACATCTTCTCGCCCGCATCCGGCCGTCCGGTGACCGTCCCGACACAGGACATCATTCTCGGCACGTATTACCTCACTTGGGCCCCCACTCGGACCGAGAAGGATCGCGAAAAAGAGGAGCACATGCCTCTCTTTGAAAACGCCTCCGAAGTCGAGTTCGCCCTTGCCTCCGACAAGATCGACTATCACCAGTGGATCCGCATCCGCAACCCAGACCATGGCAAGGACAGCGTCTTTGGCTACAAGGGCGAGGATCTCACGGACAAGGATCGCAAGACACTGACTCCGCTGCAGCAGGCACTCCGCCAGGGCAAAATCATCGAGACCACCCCGGGCCGCGTTCGTTTCAATGAAATCTGGCCTGCGGGAGTCGGTTTCATCAACAACAACGTCGGCAAAAAGCAGATCGGCGACATCATCTGGCGCTGCTATCAGGTTTCCGGCAAGCCGAAGACCGTGGAAGTGCTCGACGAACTGAAAACCCTCGGTTTCCGCGAAGCGACCCGCTCCGGAACCTCCATCGGTATTGTTGACATGGTCATCCCCGAGGAGAAAACCGCAGTCATCGCCAAGGCCTACGAGGAAGTCGAAAAAGTCACCAAACAATACCGCAACGGCGTCATCACCGATGGCGAGCGCTATCAGAAGGTCGTCGACGTCTGGACCCAGGCTACCGACACCATTGCCAACGCGCTCTATCGCAAGATCGAGTTCAACGAGGGCAAGAAAAAGGCATCGCCACTCTTCATGATGGTCGATTCCGGTGCGCGGGGTAATAAGTCCCAGATTAAGCAGCTCGGCGGCATGCGGGGACTGATGGCCAAGCCTTCCGGCGACATCATCGAACGTCCGATCATTTCGAACTTCCGCGAAGGTCTGTCGGTGCTCGAATACTTCATCTCCACCCACGGTGCTCGCAAGGGTCTCTCCGACACCGCGCTCAAAACCGCGGACTCCGGATACATGACCCGCAAGCTGGTGGACGTGGCGCAGGACGTTATCGTCTTCAAGCAAGATTGCGGCACCGCGAACGGCATCACCGTCGCTGCCATCTATGATGGTGACGAGGAAACCGCCTCACTCTCCACCCGCATCTACGGCCGCGTCTCCTGCGAGCAAATCAAGGATCCTGTCTCGGGTAACGTGATCGTCGAAGTGGACGATGTCATCAACGAAGTCCAAGCTCGCGCCATCGAAAATATCGGCGTTCTCAAGCTGAAGATCCGTTCGGTTCTCACCTGCGAAGCCGAGCGCGGCTGCTGTGCGAATTGCTACGGCCTCAACCTTGCCACTGGCCTCCCCGTGAAAATCGGTGAAGCCGTCGGCATCATCGCCGCCCAATCGATTGGCGAACCCGGCACCCAGCTCACCATGCGGACGTTCCACGTCGGTGGTGTGGCCGCCGCCACGTTCAAACAGCCGATCATCAAGGCGAAGAACAGCGGCCGCATTGTCTACAAAGACATGCGCACGGTGCAGGACGTCGATGGCCATTGGGTGGTTCTCAATAAGAACAGCACCATCTCCATCCGCGACAAGGAAGGTCTTGAGCTTGAAAGCCACATGATCGTCATCGGCTCCGTCATTTCCGTGAAGGATGGCGAAGACGTGAAGAAGGGCGACACCGTCGTCACCTGGGATCCCTACAACGTGCCGATCCTCACTGAGAAGCACGGTAAGGTGGAACTCCGCGACATGATTTCCGGCATCACCGTGACTAACGAAACGGACAAGGAAACCGGCAAAAAGGGCATGGTCGTCACCGAGCACAAGGAAGACCTCCATCCGCAGGTCGTCATCATCGACGAGAAGACCAAGGAAGTGAAAGCCAGCTATTCCATCCCGGTCGGTGCCCACCTTTCCGTCAAGGAAGGCCAGGTCATCACCGCTGGAACGCAGATTGCCAAAACTCCGCGGAAAGTCGCACGGACCAAGGACATCACCGGTGGTCTGCCACGGGTGGCCGAGCTTTTCGAAGCCCGCAAGCCCAAGGATTCCTGCGTCATCGCCAAGATCGAGGGAGCCATCTCCTTCGGCGGCAACGTCCGCGGCAAGAAGAAGGTGATCGTCACCCACGCCGAAACCGGCGAGCAAGTCGATCACCTCGTCCCGATGGGCAAGCACGTCGTCGTCACCGATGGGGACGTCGTCAAGCGCGGCGACCAAATCACCGAAGGCCCCGTGTCGCCGGAAGATTTGCTCGAAGCTTGCGGAGCCCAGGAACTGCAAGAGCACTTGGTCAACGAAGTCCAATCCGTCTATCGCGTCCAAGGCGTGGAAATCAACGACAAGCACATCGAGGTCATTGTCCGTCAAATGCTCCGCAAGGTGAAAATCACCGACCCGGGCGATGCCGACCAATACCTCTGGGGTGACCAGATCGACCGCTCTAACTTCAAGCGCATCAACGCGGAAATCGTCGCCAACGGCGGCAAGCCTGCTGAAGGCGAGCCGGTCCTGCTCGGCATCACCAAGGCCTCGCTCGAGACCGACTCGTTCATCTCCGCCGCTTCCTTCCAGGACACCACCCGTGTTCTCACCGAAGCAGCGACCTTGGGCCGCGTCGACTACCTCAGCGGGTTCAAGGAAAACGTCATCATGGGTCACCTCATCCCCGCCGGCACCGGCTTCCATCACCACCGTGATGCGGAGTTCGAGTTCACCGTCGAGGAGCCAGAGCCGATTGTCATTCCGAAGGAAACCTTCGAGGACGACGAGGACGCCGCGACCGCGTAATCCGCTCGAGTAATTCACCCACCGAAAGCCCCGGCCCGCCCATGCGAGCCGGGGTTTTTTGCGCTCGGGAAGTGTGATTTCACGGAAAAAAGGACTCGGTTGCGACACGGGGTTTTCTTTGGGGAGCGCACCCGCCTCGGGTGGCGGCACCCTCGCCACCACCCCCACCGAAGTCCAAGTGACCTACGGCTACTCCCAAACCGACGGCCGCCTGCTAACCGTGGCTGACGCTGTAGCGCGTCGCGCTAATCGCGGGTAATTTGACCGAGATGATTTGTGGGAATAGGTGGTGGCTTTGCGCGCACGGAGCGGGCTTTTTCGATTTGGGCGCGGGAGGCGTTCACAAAAAAGCGGGCACCGCTGGAGGCCCGCAGAGTGTGCGCTGCACGATGTATTGGTTGAGACCCCAGTAGGAAAAATTGGGAATCCAGAGTCCCAGCAGTCGAGCGGTCCAAGGGATCGCCGGATCGTCCTTCGGGCGGATCATGTGAAGCTTGCCGCCCGACAGGTTCTCTCCGCTGACCGCCAACGTTTCGTGGTTTCTACCGGAGTTGAGCAGCATGAATCGTCCCCATCCGCTGGCCTCCTCCAGATCCGTGACGGTCGCGGAGGAAGTGCTGACCTTTGTGGTGACGAGATCCTGCGGATCGGCATTCTTCATCGCGCCCAGAGCCAGGAACAAGACCATCGCCCCACTTTCGCACCGGAGTAGATCACCGATGCCGTGGGCACTCCGACCGGGGGAAGACCCCATAACGATATTCAAGGAACTCGGGAATGGTGTAAATGCCGCAGCGCAGGAGTTTCGGCAGGAATACAAATGCGACTACCACCAAAGTGACAGCCGCCATCCATTCATAGGAGGCAATCGCCATGCCCAACCAGTCGGCCGACTGCCCGGACATTCCGACAAACTGTTCGGTGGAAATGTGGAAATGTTTGCGGCGATGAGCGAGAAACCCACCAGCCACCACGTGAGTCCGCGGCCTGCGAGAAAGTATCCAGCGGCACCTCCCGATTCGGCGGCGCCGGCGGTTTCCTTTTTCCCCTGCCAGATCCCGAAGGCGATGACCCCGACAACGGCGACAAGAAACAGGATCATATCCAGAGATCCCATGGCGCCGGATTCGGAGGAGGCCTGTGCGAGTGGCGGTGTAAATGATGATAGCATGGTGGATTTTTCTAACTAATAATTGGGTTATTCTAGGGAGAATGAATATGGGATCGTGTGAAGAAGACAATCCAAGCTTCAATCATATCACGAGATTTCCGAAAAACCGGAATGTCCTGCGAACGTGCTCCTCCCAGTAAGGCCACTCATGGCCGCCGGGAAATTCCTGGTAGGTGAAGGCGATGCCTGCCGACGCCAGTTGGCCTGCAAGGGCGCGGTTGTGTTCGATCAGGGGGTCATCCACTCCGCAATCAAAGCGAAAGGGTGGCAGCATTTCCGGAGTTGTCAGAATGGCATCTAGGACGCTGATTTCGAGGCCTGCCGGATTGAAGGAATCTAGGGGTTCCTCCACGAAAAGCGGCATTTGATTCAAGTGGGTGATGGAGGAGTGGCCGGAAAATCCGCGGAAGCGTTGCGGATGCAGCGCACCGAGCCGCATCGCGCCGAAGCCGCCCATCGAGAGGCCGCCGATGAAATGGGGGGCATCGAGCGGGTTTCCGGTCACTTCGCTGACGGCATGGGGCACGTCATCGACGATCCATTGGTCGAAGCTCTTGCCGGAGTGCTCCAGATAGGCGCTGCCATCGCCCCAGAGTCCGTCGGACGGCATGGCAAGGATCATCGGCGGCACCTCGCCGGAGTCGATCATCTGCTGGAGGCTCAGGTGTGCTTTCGCCAAGCAGGCCCAGCTCCAGTGGCTGCCATAGACGCCGTGCAGGAGGATGATGACGGGAACATGGTCGAGGCCTTCGGCTTGTTTGGGAACGTAGATGGAAAGATCCGCCCGTGAGGAAAGCGCGGGGCTTTTTACGGTGACGAACAGCAGCTTGCCGCTTGGGCAGGGGATGCAGCCGACTTCGGTGGTGCGGAAATGGGATTTTGTTTGGGGCATCAATTTACCTATTAGAAAACAACCACGCCCTTGGCATTGCGCCCCGCCATCATGTCGTCGAGCGCCTGTTGCAGATCATCCACCGGATAGGTGCGGGTGATGAGTTCGTCGAGCTTGAGGATGCCGCGTTGATAGAGTTCCATGAGTTTCGGGAAATCGAATTCCGGCATGGCTTTGCCGTAGAGAGGGTTGATGTAAATCTTGTCCCACTCGAAAAGGTTCATATCGATCTCGATGGTTTGTTCGATGCCGGAGACTTGCACGGCAGTGCCTGCATTGCGGATCATCGCCAGCGGTGCCGCGCCGAGTGCGGGGATGCCGGTGCATTCGAACGAGTAGTCCGCACCGCGTCCGCCGCAGATCGCCTTCACCTGTGCGGCGGCATTCATGAGCCCCTTGTCCTCGCGCGAGGCGAGGATCAGGTGGGTGGCACCGAAACGCTCGGCCATTTCCAGTCGCTGGGGATTCACATCCACGGCAATGATTTTCCCGGCGCCGGAGATGCGTGCACCCTGGATCGCATTCAGGCCGACACCTCCCGTGCCGAGGATCACCGCGCTGCTGCCGGGTGTGAGTTTCGCGGCATTCACCACCGAGCCATAGCCCGTCATCACGCCGCAACCGATGATGCAGGCGGACGCAAATGGAACCTCGGCGGTCATGCGGATCACGGCTTCCTTGCGGACGACGGTGTGGCTGCTGAGTGTGCCGATGTTGAACGAGCGCTTGAGCGGTTTCCCGTTCCACATCGTCGAGCCTTCATGGGCGAGCCCTTGGTCGGGGTTCTTCGCGGTGACCTGGGAATAGGTCTCACAGATGTTCTGGTTCCCATTCTGGCACTGGTAACAACACTTGCATGGGATCGCCCAGTTGAGCACCACCTTGTCGCCGACCGCGACATGATCCACGCCCTCGCCGATGGCTTCGACGATACCCGCACCTTCATGTCCAAGGACGAAGTGACCGCCCCAGTTGAGCGAGTCATGGTCGGTGTGGCAGACGCCGGATGCCTGGATCGCGACGAGCACCTCATCGCGCCGGGGTGGATGAACTTCGATGGATTCGATGGTGAACGAACCTTTTCCATCGGCGACGGCGGCCTTGGCTTGAATGGACATGCGAGGTGTTGGAAAACGGTTATTTGGCGAGCAATCTGACCGTGAGCGAATGGAAGGCATTGGCGCGCTCGTAGTCCGCTTCCTTTTCGAGCTTGCGGTGCCCGGAGATTTTTTCGATGCCGGAGGTGAGGTCGCAGAGCTTTCTCAGGAGTGTCCTGACAATCAGCCGGGCATGGGCGGCACCGAGGCAATTGTGCGTGCCGTTCCCGAAGGCGATGTGCGGGTTCGGCTTGCGGTCGAGGCGGACTTCCTCGGGATTTTCAAACACCGTTTCATCGAAGTTTGCGGAAGCCCAGCAAAGCGAGATGAGGTTTCCGGCTTCAACCTTGATGCCGTGCACATCGGTATCCACCGGGCACATGCGGCCGATGTGGGTGATGGGCGAGGCATAGCGGAAAAGCTCTTCGGTGGCTGTTAGGACCAGCTTCGGATCGTCGCGCAGTCTGTCGAGCGCCTCCGGATGCCCGGCGATGTAGTCGATCACGGTGGAGACCGTGTTGATCACCGTATCACGGCCGCCGGCAAAGGCGATGTTGGCGAAGCCCTGCATTTCCTCACGGGTCAGGGGCCGCCCCTCAAAGGTGGCCTGTGTCAGCGCGGAGAAGAAATCATCGCCCGGCTCCGCCAGCGCGCGGTCGAACAGGCTGTTGGTGTAGGCTTCCATTTCGGCACCTTTGGATACGCCGCTTTCATCGCGGAAAACATGCGTGCCCCAGGTGATCCAGAGATCCGCCTCGGACTCGGGCATGTTGAGCAGATAGGTGAGCGCGCGCGACTGCAGCGGGATGGCGAACTCGCGGACGATCTCGATCGATCCGCGCCCGATGGCATCGCTGATCAATCCGCCGATGAGGTTCTCCATGCGCTCGATCATTTCCGGCTGCAGGGGGCGGCGGAAAAACGGATCGGCGATTTTCCGATACTCGGCATGCACCGGCGGATCCACTTCCAATGGATACTGGCGCACCGTGCGGACATCCTCCTCGCGCGGGATCGGCACGCGGAACGGCGCATCCGAGCTGTAGGTATTGAAATCGCGCGCGGCGGCCCGCACTTCCTTGAAGCCGAGGATCATCGCAACGGGATCGCCGTCGAACTCGGTGGCGATTGCAGGAGCTTCGCTGCGGGCATTCTTGAACGGATCGTGGTAGGGGCATTCAGGCATGAAAGTGGATAGGAATGGGTTTTCAGAGTCTCTGGACCTCGACCACCAGGCCGTCGAGGGCGGCGCACATCTCGATCTGGCAGCTGAGGCGGCTGCGCTCATTGGTGACATCTTCGAAATTCAGCAAATCCTGCTCCGTTTCTCCCGCAGGGCCGACTTTTTCAAGCCACTCCGGTTTCACTTTCACATGGCAGGTGGAACAGGAGCATACGCCGCCGCAATTCCCATCGATCCCCTCCACATCGTTCTCGGTGGCGATTTCCATAAGGGTTCCGACGGCGTTATCGATCGTGATGGATTCGCCAGCTTCGGTGATGAATGTGACTTTAGGCATTGGTTTTCGGATTCCGGGGTTGAACAATTCTTTTTGGGGGAAAACTAGCCCCTCATGGTCACGAGAGATTGATGTGGAATCCATTTGCCGCCTAGTATGAGAATCACCACTATCGATGTTTTCTTCACATTTTTGATGTTTTTCGAAGCGATCCGTGCGAAGACTTGATCATGAAGCTCGTTCTGGAAAATGTGCAGACCCAGCCCGGCAGCTCATTTGCATGGCAGGCCTACGATTTGCCGCATTTCGATCACCACTACCACCATCACCCGGAAATCGAGATTACGTGGATTTTGGAAAGCGAGGGGCAACGGCTGATTGGGGATTCGCTGGAAGCGTTCGGACCGGGAGACTTGGTCATGATCGGCAGCCATCTGCCGCACCAGTATCGGAATTGGAAAAGCGGCCGCGCTTGTTCGCGGGTGATCCAGTTTGATCACCTGCGTTTTGGTCGGGATTTTTTCGGATTGCCCGAGTTCTCAAGGATCCGCCAATTGTTGATCGATTCCGCCCGCGGCATCTGCTTTTCCGATGCGACGCGATTGGCAGCACAGCGGCAGATGGCAGCGCTCTTCGCGTCGGAATCGAGCCCAGCTCAAGTGCTGGCTTTGCTGGGACTCTTGAACCTGCTGAGCGAGGATCCAGAGCCGCGAAAAATAGCGAGCTCCACCTACACGAAACCGGTCAATCTTAAGCAAATCAATCGTTTGCAACGCGTTCTCAACTATCTCGAAATTCATTGGCAGGAAACCGTCACGCTGGCGGATGTTGCGAAGGTCGCGGCGCTTCATCCGCAGTCGATTAGCCGTTTTTTACGCCAGCACCTCGGGATGAATTACCAGGAATATCTGATCCAGCTGCGTATCGGCAGAGCTGCAAGACTACTGTTAGAAAGTGACCGGACAGTGATGAATATCGCGTTAGACTGTGGCTATAACAACCTTGCAAATTTCAATCGCCACTTTCATGCGGCTTATGGGAAAACGCCGAGTGTATACCGGAAACATGATTGAGAGTCAGATTTAGCCGTCCTCCGAGCGGTAATTACCTGATTTGGTGGGCTTGGCGGTTAGTCAGCGGGCGAGGCGGTTTAGAGTCTGTGGGCGAAGGCGGTGGCGGATTGAAAAAAGCCAGGCTTTTTAACAGGGAGTTTGAGGGATCTGAGAAGGGGAATCAACTAGGCGCGCAGGTTTCTCCATGGCGCTTCGTGGCTGACGTCGACCAGAAACGGGCCTTGCTGGGAACCGGGCGAAAGGATTGCGAGAATGACCGCGTCTTTGTCAGAGGTGTTGAACGTTGCATGGACGACACCCCTCCCCATGTGGGCGACTTCGCCTATTTTGAGAATTCGCTTTTCCTCGCCAACCCACTGTTCGATCTCTCCTTCTAACACATAAAGTGCCTCTTCGAGTTCCGGGTGGTGGTGGAAATCATGACCTTCGCCAGCAGGCAGGACCGCGCGGCAAATTTGCAGGTCTTCTGCATTCGTGATTTCAGGTCGGCACATCCAAAAGTTGGTGCGGCCTTTGAAATCTTCCTTGATGGCTTCAGCTTCGGTGATGAATGGAGTTTTCATAGATTGGATCGGGTGACGATAGACGGAGGATTGTCGAGGTCGGAGTCCGGCTCAGCGGGCTGCGGCAATTTTCTCGGCGATTTCTTCCAGCGGATAGCTGATGATCTCTGACAGGGTGGGGTGATACCACGGGACCTTGAGCAGGTCGAAGACGGTCGCTTTCAGTGTCAGTGCGACGGCGAAGCTGTGGATCAACTCGCCGGCGTCGCGGCCGACGATTTCGGCACCGAGGATTTCGCCGCTGTGGGCGTCTGCGGTGACTTGGACGAAGCCGTAGTTGGCTTCCATCAGGATGGACTTGCCGTGGTCGTTGAAGGGATAGGAGGCGGAAATGAAGGGCCGATTCATCGCGGTGAGCCGGTCTTCTGATAGGCCGGCGGTCGCCACTTGCGGATCGGTGAAGGTGACTTGCAGGAGGTGGTCGTAGTGGATGGGCTCGACGGCGGCACCGAAGGCATGGCGGGCGGCGGTCTCGCCTTGCTGCACGGCGATGTGGACGATCTCGTGCGGGCTGCAGCAATCCCCGGCGGCGTAGATGTCCGGGTTGGTCGTTTGTTGGTAGGTGGAGGTGATGATGTGCCCGTTGATCTGGGTGCGCACGCCGGCGGCTTCCAGGCCGATGGATGCCGTGTTGGGGCGGCGGCCGGTGGCGTTGAGGCAGTGGGCGGCCCGGCGGAGGAGCGTTTCTCCACGGCACTTGAAGCTGACTTCCACGTGATCGCCAACCTGCCGGACGTGTTGTACCTCGGTGGCGGTGAAGAGCTCGAGCCCTTCGTCGGCGAATGCCTGCTCGACCACGCGGGCGACTTTTTCGGGAGTGCCGGTCAAAATGTGCGGGCTACGCTGGATCAAAGTGACGCGGGTGCCGATGCGGCAGAGGAACTGGGCGAGTTCACAACCCACCGCGCCGGCGCCGAGCACGATCACGGATTCCGGGATGTGATCGAGCTCCAGCAGGTCGTCGCTGGTCCATGCCGGGATGTCCGCCAGGCCGGGGATCGGTGGGACGTTGATTCTGGAGCCGCTGGCGATGAGGAATTTCTTGCCGCGCAGGCGGGTGCCGTCGGTGAGCTCCACTTCGTTGGGTCCGGTGAAGCGGGCGGAGCTGCGGAAAAGATCGAATGCATCGGACTCCAGCGCATCGCGCCGGTATTCGGCGAACTCGCTGATGATCCGCCGCTTGCGCGCGGCGATGGCGGGCATGTTGGCACGGGCAGTGGGGATTTCGAGGCCCAGTGTCGCGCCCTTTTTCGCGTGTTGGAGGACATCGGCCACGTGGATGAGGGTCTTGGAGGGCATGCAGCCGCGGAGGATGCAAAGTCCGCCGAGCTCCTCCGCGCCGTCCACGATGGCCACTCTGGCGGTGTGAGAAAGTGCTGTGCGGGCTGCGGCGTAGCCGCCACTGCCTCCGCCGATCACAATGAAATCATAGTCCATGGCGGATATTAGCTAGGGCGGCGTGAGTGGCAAAGGTGGAAATTTCCGCTTGGTCGCAGCGGCCTGTGGGCGGGGGGATTTCGGTGCGGTGGGCAATCGCGGTGCTTGCGGGGCGGGCGGAGTCTGGTAGGAACGGGCGTGCCGCAGCAAAGTGACGTCCGCGAGGTTCTCCAATATATTCCGCAGTTCCGCGGGAAGGTGTTTTTCGTGCTCATCGAGGCCGGGCTGCTGCCGGAGCCGGCGGTGGCGGAAACCCTGCTGGATCTGGCGGTGCTCGAGGATCTGGGCGTGAAGCTGGTGCTGGGCGTGCTGGGCGGGGATTTGAAGGATCTCTACGACTGGACGCTGGAGTGCGAGATCATGGCGGCGCGGGTGTCGCGCCCGATCACCGACCCGCTGGCGGTGCGGGAGGCGCTGGAGATTCTCGCCCGCGGTCAGTCGGCGATCATCGATGCCTCGGCGACGGGGCCGTTGGATGGGCCGGTGGTGGACTTCGCCCGCGGCATCGGGGTGAAGAAAATCATCACGCTGTTGGAGGAGGCGATTTTGATTGATGGCGCGCCGGCGCATGCGATCCGCGCGGCGGAGGCGGAGGAGCTGGCGGTGCGCACGGATGCGAGGGGGGCGGCTTTGTTGCGCTCGGCGGCGGAGGCCTGCCGTCGCGGGGTGCCGCGGGTGCATGTCTTGAACGGCCGCCGCCAAGGCGTGTTGGTGGACGAGCTTTTTTCCAACGAGGGGGTGGGCACGATGATCCACGCGGACAGTTACCGGATCATCCGCGAGCTGCGCGAGGAGGATATCCCGGAGCTGTTAGGAATGATCGGGCGGTCGGTGCGGCGGACGAAGCTGGTGGCGCGGACATACGAGGACATCCAGTCGCGTTTGGCGGATTTTCATGTGATGACCATCGACGACAACGTGGTGGGCTGCGTGGCCTTGCACGAGTATCGGGAAGAGGGTTGTGCGGAGGTGGCATGTTTGTATGTGAAGCTGGCGCACGAGGGGCGGGGATACGGGATCGATCTGGTGCGGCATGCGGAAGCGGTCGCCCGCGGGCACGGGATCGGGCGGGTGTTTGCGTTAAGCAACCGGGCGGCGGAGTTTTTTACGTCGCGCTTGGGGTATTCCGCAGCCACGGTGGAGGTTCTGCCTGTCCTGCGGCGGGCGCAGTTTGAGGCAAGTGGACGCGACTCGCTGGTTTTTTCAAATTTGCTTCTCTAATCACCAACGCTAACACTCAAACCCATGAAGTTGAAATTTTGCGGTGCGGCCGGCACCACCACCGGCTCGCAACATTTGTTGGAAATTAATGGTAAGCGCATCTTGCTGGATTGTGGGATCTATCAGGGTTCGCGGCACCAGGCCTACGAGATCAATTGTTGTTTCCCGTATTTTGATCCGAAGTCGATCGATGTGGTGATCTTGTCACACGCGCACATCGACCACAGCGGGAATTTGCCGAACCTCACTTCCAAGGGTTTTACGGGAAACATTTTCGCGACGCACGCCACGCGCGATCTCTGCCAGATCATGCTGGCGGATTGTGCGAGGATCCAGGAGAGCGACATCGATTGGCTCAACAAGCATCGGAAACGGAAGGGGCTGGAGCCCGCCGTGTTGTTGTATGACGAGCAGGACGCGGAGCGGTGCCTGCGGCAGTTTGTGACGATCGGTTATGACCGGCCGATCCCGGTGGCGGAAGGGGTGATGCTGACCTTCATCGACGCGGGGCATATTCTGGGTAGCGCGCAGGTGCTGCTGGAGGTGGATGACACGTGGGACGGGAAGAAGAAGCGTTTCTTGTTTTCCGGCGATATCGGGCGGGGAGAGAACGAGGTATTGCGCGACCCGCTGCCAGTGGCGGATGTGGATTTCGTATTGATGGAAAGCACCTACGGCGGTCGTGAGCATGAAGCGCCGCCGGGGGTGGGTGAGCGTTTTGCGGAGATCATCCGTGAGGCGGTGCTGCGGGGGGGGAAGATTTTGATCCCGTCCTTCGCGGTGGAGCGGACGCAGCAGCTTTTGTTCGTGCTGCACCAACTGGTGGAGCGCGGGGAGATCCCTGACCTGCCGGTTTACGTGGATAGCCCGCTGGCGGTGAGTGCGACAGAGATTTACCGGCTGCATCCGGACGCGTTCAACCAGGATGTGTATGAGACGCTATTCGCGAGAGACAATCCCTTTGGCTTTGAGAACTTGACCCTGGTGCGCTCGGTGGTGGGCTCCAAGGCCTTGAACAAGGTGGTCGGCGTGGCGATCATCATTTCTGCCTCGGGCATGTGCGAAGCGGGCCGGATCCTGCACCACCTCAAGAACAATATCGGCAATCCCAAGACGACGTTGTTGTTCGTGGGCTATTGCGCGGTGAACACGCTGGGGCGCCGGATTCGCGATGGCGAGCGGGAGGTGCCGATCTTGGGCGAGCGCTACCCGGTGCGGGCCAAGGTGGAGACGGTGGATTCATTTTCCGGCCACGCGGACCACTCGGAATTGTTGGATTATTTCGAGCGGATCAGCGGGCCGAAAAGTCGGGTGTGGCTGGTCCACGGCGAGCCGGACAGCGCATTGAAATTGCGCGAGGGATTGATGGCGGTGCATACCGGATCGATCGAAATCGGGGAGCTGGGTGGCGAGGTGGAATTCTGAAATCAGGCGCTCCGCTGAAAATGAATTTTTGCCAAGATTTCCGCTTGATGGGGCGGGAGTGGCAACGCACGGTTTTTCGCACATGCAAGTTTCGAAGAAGAATTCACCAAATCCGACGGAGTTAATCGACTGGCTGAATGACGAGGGGCTGCTGGAACTGGATTGGGATTTTCCCGAGGATGGAGATCTGTTCGGCGCCGGACTCGACTCGATGGCGGTGGTGCAGTTGGTGGCCGCGGTGGAAGACAAGTTTGGCATCGAGCTGGGTCCACAAGACCTAACGAAGGCCCATCTGGCGACGCCGAAGACGCTCGCCGCCTTGATCGGGGCGAGGGCCTGAGGCCGGGTGTCTGCGGGAAGATTGGCGTGAGATTCCCAATCCCGGATTTAGAGTGATTTAAATTTAATCCTGATCCGTTCATCTGCGGTTTGTCTCCTCTTCGTGTCGATGGGCGAGACGCCGCAGCCACGGAGCTTACACCAGGCCGTCCTTGCGCGCTTGTTT
>JBBEEL010000081.1:15483-21583 GCA_040880785.1 Akkermansiaceae bacterium
GGGCGAGACGCCGCAGCCACGGAGCTTACACCAGGCCGTCCTTGCGCGCTTGTTTCCAATACGCGTATTCGGAGCGGTTGAAGTCGATGTATTCGGGCGAGAGGTCGCTGGAATACATGGTGTAGTCGGCGTTGCCTTGGTTCAGGTTGATGACGATTTCAAACTCGGGTTTGGCGACGGCATCGCGGAGTTCTTCCATCGGCGTTTCCGCTTGGAGGCCGCCGAGGCAGGCGGCTTTGCCGCCGATGTGGATATCTACGAGCTCCTCGCGGATGCGCGCGCGCGAGTAGCCGACGGCGTGGATGAGGCGGCCCCAGTTGGGATCGCCGCCATTCCATGAAGATTTGACGAGGGCGGACTTGCAGACGGCCTCGGCGACTTTTTTCGCATCCAAGTAGGTGCGGGCGCCTTCGACTTTGACGGTGACGAACTTGGTGACGCGCTCGCCATCGCGGACGACGGCCTTGGCAAGTTCAAGCATGAGCCAGCCAAGGGCTTTGCGGAATTGCCTGCAGTGACTGCTATTGCGGCGGATGGGCGGCATCCCGGATGCACCGTTGGCGAGGACGATGACGGTGTCGTTGGTGGACATGTCGCCGTCGATGGTGATGCGGTTGAAGCTGTCCTCGACGCACTCGAGCACGCTCTTGCGCAGCGCCTCGGCGGGGATGTTCACATCGGTGGTAATGAAGCACAGCATGGTGGCCATGCTGGGGGAAATCATGCCGGCACCTTTGACACAACCACCGAGGCGGACGCGCTGCCCGCCGAGTTTGAAGGAAATGGCGACTTCCTTGGCATGGGTGTCGCTGGTGATGATGGCGGCGGCGACGTCTGAGCCGTTTTTCGGGTCAAGCCGCTCGACGAGGCTTTGGTATCTTGGCTCGAAGCGCATCATCGGCATTGGCAGGCCGATCACGCCGGTGGAGGCGACGCCGACTTCGTGGCGCTTGAGTTTGAGGGGAATGGCCACTGCGTCGCACATCGCGCTTGCGTCACGAATCCCTTGGACGCCGGTGCAGGCGTTGGCATTGCCGGAGTTGGCGATGATGGCGCGCAGGTCGCCTCTGCGCAGGTGAGCTTGGGAAACTCGGACAGGCGCGGCTTTCACCCGGTTGGTGGTGAAAGTGCCGGCGGAGCTACACGGATTTTCTGAATAGATGAGCGCGAGGTCAAGCCGGTCGCTGGCCGGATTCTTAATCCCGCAACTCACCGCGCTGGTGAGAAAACCTTTGGGCGCACCAACGCCGCCTTTGATCCGAGTAAATGGGAAATCCATGGTAGAATGAGGACAGGGCAGGGCAGGCTGAGCAGCGGCTAAAAATTTAGCAAGCCATCAGTCGTGCCGGGTCGAAGATCCGGTTGCGTTTCAAAACGTTATCCGGATCACGTTCCGGCTTTTTCATTCGCTTTCCATTCACACCCCATCGCTTGAGGGAGGGTTTCTGCGGTGGGGATGCCGCGGTCCACGATCCAGGTGCGCCGCCCCCCTTTGAAAATCAAGGGTTACAGAGCGATAGGGGGTCGGAACTTGACGTCTTTTTGAACAAACAGCAAAGCGGGTTAGTGTTGATCTTGAAGCTTGCGCAGGCGGGAGCGGGTTTTAATCAAGGCAAAATCCGAGCCGCAATACATGCAGCGGAATTTGCGTGTGAATATCACTGAAATGACGGCGGAGACGCCATGGTTGAACGGATAGATCCGCTTCGCCCTGGAGTGGGCGAGGGCTCCGCAATTGATGAGCGGGGTCCCCTTGCACAGAGGGCACTTCGCGGCGCGGCGTTTGAGGAGGGCGATGAGCCAGGTCACCGCGCTGAAGCCGAGACCGCTGCAAGCGAGGTAAGCCGCGACCGCGTCGGGGCCGTCGGGGTCTCTGAAAACGAGCACGACCGCAGCCAGGGTCATGATAAGTGCCAAGTAATGCAGGGTGGAAACGATTGCCGCGACGTAAAAGGGTCTGCTGAAAGAAAGCGCGCGTGTCCGCCCTTGCCGTGCCTTGGCCGGAGGTGGTGGTGCCGAAATGTCCTGATCGGGAATCATTTTCACCGTGAGTTTGTTTGGAATCACGTGGTTTGCAAACCTTGAAGCTGTGCCTTTTGATGGTGAGGCGAATGCCCGCGGCTTGCGAGAAGCATTTTATCGAATTCAGCGCTCTTGACCGAGGCGCGGCGGCCTCTTACGAATGCCCAATGACACCGCTTTACGAAGGCAAGGCCAAGCGTCTCTGGGCCACCGATAACCCGGACACGCTGCGCATGGAGTTCAAGAACGACGCGACTGCCTTCAACGGCGAGAAAAAAGCCAGCTTTGAAAACAAGGGTCGGCTCAACAACGCGATCAGCACGCTGATCTACGGATTTCTCGAGAAGGAAGGCGTGCCGACGCATTTTGTCCGCCAGATCGACGAGACCAATGTCGAGGTGAAAAAAGTGAGTATTTTGATGGTCGAGGTCATTGTCCGCAACCTCGCGGCGGGCAGCTATTGCAAGCGCACCGGAGCGGCGGAGGGTGAGGTTTTCGGGCGGCCGGTCATCGAGTTTTCCTACAAGAGCGACGAACTGGGGGATCCGCTGATCAACGACGACTACATCCGCGAGATGGGCTTGGCGACGCCGGAAGATCTCGCGCACCTGCGTCAGTCCGCGTTGCAGGTCAATGCCATCCTCACCGACTTTTTCGCGAAATGCGGGCTAAAGCTGGTGGACTTCAAACTTGAATTCGGCCGCCTGGTTTCCGACCCTTCGGTCATTGTGCTGGCCGACGAGATCAGCCCGGACGGCTGCCGCTTGTGGGATCTCAAGACCGGCGAGAAGATGGACAAGGACCGCTTCCGCCGCGACCTCGGCGGGGTGATGGAGGCCTACGAAGAGGTGCTGGGGCGCTTGAAGGCGCTGGGCTGAGGTTGTTTCACGGAAACTTTTCCTTTTAACAGTTACTTGTCCGTGGATTTGGACGGCTTGACGGCCGTCCGCTCGATGAACTCGATGATCGTGCCGGCGACGTCTTTTTTCGACGATTGCTCGATGCCTTCGAGGCCGGGGGAGGAATTCACCTCCATCACCACCGGGCCGTGATTGGAGCGCAGCAGGTCCACGCCCGCGACATTGAGGCCCATCGCCTTGGCCGCGCTGATGGCGACCGCGCGCTCGGCGGTGGAAATTTTCACTTTGGACGAGGATCCGCCGCGGTGCAGGTTCGAGCGGAACTCGCCCGGTGCGCCTTGGCGTTTCATCGATGCGACGACTTTTCCACCGACGACGATGCAGCGGATGTCCGCGCCTTCCGCCTCCTTGATGAACTCTTGGACGAGGATGTTTGCGTTGAGCCCTTTGAAGGCCTCGATCACCGATTCCGCGGCGTTTGTCGTTTCTGCCAGCACCACGCCGACGCCCTGGGTGCCTTCCAACAGCTTGATCACCAGCGGGGCGCCGCCGCACATTTTGATCAACTCGCCGGAGGCCTCGGTATGGTGGGCGAAGCCGGTGACGGGCAGGCCGATGCCGCGCTTCGCCAGGATCTGGAGCGAGCGCAGCTTGTCGCGCGAGCGGGCGATGGCGACCGAATCGTTGAGCGAGAACACGTTCATCATCTCGAACTGCCGGACCACCGCGTTGCCGTAAAATGTATGCCGCGCGGCGATCCGCGGGATGATGGCATCCGCGATGAGTTCCTCACCATCCACGTAGATCTTCGGCTTGCGCGAAGTGATGTTCATGTAGCAGCGGAGGTAATCGACCACCCGCACCTCGTGGCCGCGGGCGTTGGCGGCGTTGGCGAGGGCGGAGGTGCTGTAAAGCTGGGAATTACGCGAGAGGATGAGGATTTTCATGCCGGGAAGCTGGGGGATCACTAGGTCGGAAATGCGCCCGCGTCCAATAGCCATGCTGAGTCCGCGTCAATTCAAAAATCAGTGGTTTATCCGTTAATAAAGTCGTCGGCGATCCTTTTCGGCGTGACCGCGACGGGAGATGGAGTCAGCTTCAACCCTGACTTGACGCACCAACCATGGAAAACTTCACCGCTTTTGAGATCAAGATGAACGCCGCCGGAATGGGAGACGCCGCGATTCGCGCCTTCCGCCGGAATTACGAGGCGCTGCTGCGCGACGAGACCGGACTGATTCCGGAGGAGGCCATCGCACCGGTCGATGGGCTGGCGTCTTTTGAAGCGATCGCCGCCCGCGCGGACGCGGACGCCGCACTGCTATCGCAAGCGGTGGTCATCAAACTCAATGGCGGGCTGGGAACCGGCATGGGCTTGCAAGGGCCGAAAAGCCTGCTTGAGGTGCGGGCAGGCGTGAATTTCCTCGATCTCATGGTGCGCCAAATCCTCGACCTGCGGCAAACCAGCGGCGCGAAAGTCCGCTTGCTGCTCATGAACAGCTTCAGCACCAGCGGGGACACGCTTGCGCATTTGGAAAAATACCGCGCGGATGGCCTCGCCGACGTCTCGGAGGTGGAGCTCATGCAGAATCAGGTTCCGAAAATCGACGCCGCCACGCTCGCCCCGGCCGAGTGGCCGGCGGACCCGGACTTGGAATGGTGCCCGCCGGGCCACGGCGACCTCTATCCGGCGCTGGTCGGCAGCGGGTGGCTCGACCGCTTGCTCGCGGAGGGCGTGAAATACGCGTTTGTCTCCAACTCGGACAACCTGGGTGCCATCCTCGACCCGGCACTCTTGAGCTATTTCGCCAACTCCAGCGCACCTTTCCTGATGGAGGTCACCCGCCGGACCGGCGCGGATCGCAAGGGTGGCCATCTCGCCCTGCGGAAATCCGACGGCCGCCTGCTGCTGCGCGAAGTCGCGCAGTGCCCGCAAGAAGACCTCGCGGCCTTCCAGGACATCGAGCGCCACCGCTACTTCAATACCAACAGCCTGTGGCTCCGGCTCGACCTCCTGAAAGAACAACTCGCGGCGGATGCCGGAGTCCTGCCGCTACCGATGATCCGCAACAACAAGACCGTCGACCCACGCGACAAGAACTCGACCGCCGTGGTGCAGCTTGAAATCGCCATGGGTGCGGCCATCGAGTGCTTCGCGGGCGCGGCCGCCATCGAGGTGCCGCGCAGCCGCTTCGCCCCGGTGAAAACCACGGCGGATTTACTCGCGCTCCGGTCGGACGCCTACGAGGTGCTGGATGACGGTCAGGTGCGTCTCGCGCCCTCACGCGACGGAGTGCCGCCGGTGATCTCGCTGTCGGACGAATACAAGCTGGTGGACCAGCTTGAGCCACTTGGCGTGCCCGGTCTCATCGGGTGCAAGTCACTCAAGGTGAGTGGTCTGGTTCATTTTGACGAGGGCGTGGTGATGCGAGGTGATGTGGAACTTTCGAACCCATCAGGCAGCCGCAAAACCCTTTCAAGCGGTGTTTATCCAGACGTCAGCTTGGCGCTTTAATGGACCCGTAACAAAAATTTCCCCGCTAGGGTGGGGGATGTGATTGTGTCCTTTCAGAGGCACCTTGCGCGCTTCTCGATATAAATGGCGCAAGAGCCTTGCCATTGTTGGGGTCTCCGAATAAATCCTCCGCCGCTATGGCAAGTATCGGTCCCTTCGCTTTCCCCGACAACGGTTTTGACGCTGTAATTTTTGATTGTGACGGCACGCTCGTTGACTCGATGCCCGCGCATTTCGAGGCTTGGTGTGAAGCGCTGGCGCTTCATGGAGCCGGTGGGATTTTCAAGGAGGACGTGTTCTTTGCAATGGGCGGCAGACCGACCTTGGACATCGTGGTGGAACTCAATGACGAGTATGATCTGCGGCTGGATCCCGCCTCCGTCGCCTTCGCCAAGCGCGAGGCGTTTCTAAAGCGACTCGCGACGGTGACTCTGATTGACGAGGTCGCCGCATTCGCTCAACTGCACCGCGGTAAAATGCCTTTGGCGATCGCCACCGGCGGCTCGCGGATGGTGATCGAGAAAACCTTGAAAGTCGTCGGTGTGTCCGACTGGTTTGACGAAGTGGTGACCGCGGAGGATGTGAGCGAAGGTAAGCCGTCGCCGGAAATTTTCCTGCGCGCGGCGAAATTGCTCGGCGTGCTGCCGTCCCGCTGCCTGGTGCTCGAAGACGCGCCGGCGGGGATCTTATCCGCGCAACGTGC
>JBBEEL010000082.1:0-4148 GCA_040880785.1 Akkermansiaceae bacterium
TTGCGCGGCCAGGGTGCGAGACTGACCGCAAGGGACTCGGGCGGGTCGGCGGCGGGAAATGCCGCCAGACAGACGAGGTGGTCGGAACCGGAAGTGAGGTCGTTGACGAGACCGCTGCCGCCAGTGACAGTGAGCCGGAGGCGGGCGCGGCCGGTGGCGAGCCGGTTGCGGGCAAGTAGCTCGCTGGCGATTTCATCGAAACCGGGGAAAGCGATGGACCAGCCGAGTTTACCGCCGCTGTCACGCAGCCGGGACAGGTGGCGATTGGCGAAAACCGGCAAGCCATCGAGGGCGAGGAGGGTTTCAAACAGGCCGAGGCCGAACAGGGTGCCGCGGTCCTGGCCGGCTCCGGGGTAGCGGGCGGAGGGGAGCCATTGGCCGTTGCACCAGATCTGCGTCATGCGCGGATTCTCGATAGGCCGCGGGGCTTGTAAATCCGCAAAACGGCAGCCAGCTTCCGCCCATGCGAGTTCTTATTTTCATGAGCGGCCTCACGATCATGGCACTGGGCGTGGCCGCGACGTTCATTCTGGAGCGGGAGGCCGCGCTCGGCTTCCTCAACCAGGCGCTGACATGGGGCGGTGCGATTGTGATCTGCGGGATTTTTTCGATCAAAATGAAATGGCATGGGATCATCGGTGCCGGAATCCTCGCGCTGCTGGGTGCCTCACGCGGCGTGCTCAACCTGCCAGATTTTTTCCGCTTGATGCAAGGTGACCGGGCACGCGGGACCGCGCCGCTGCTGGAACTGGGCGTGACGCTCATCTCCCTGCTGCTTTTGCTCAGGGTGCTCCGGGCGCTAAGGCGGGAGCGGACGCGCCGGATGCTGGAGACGGAGGAGTGACCGGTGCCACTGGCGGTTCAGGCTCGGGTTCAGGCTCGGGTTCAGGCTCGGGTTGCGGCAGGAGATCCTGCCACTGATGGAGTTCGTAGCCGTCGCCGACGCCACCGATCTCCGCCAGCAAGTCGTGGCAGCGCTGCCGCCATTTTTCGTAATCCGGCGGCTCGCGTTCCGGCTCGCGGCTGCCGGGGAACACGACATAACTGACTTTCAGATCCGACACCGGCCGGCTGTAGGGAGAAGATCTCGGACTGATCTCGCGCGCCATCCGCAGCGAGGCCTCGCCGACTTTGAAGGTGGGCCCGCCGTCGCCAACGATCGATGGATAGATTTTATCCCCGTAAATCACCACCGCGTAATCGCCCACGCTGGGTGTGAACGAGTCGCGGGCGGTGAGCAGATTCACCGGGATGACGATGAACGGATCATACTCGGCAATGAGGAAACTGCGTCCCTTGAGGTCGGCGACGCCACGCTTCAAATAGGCGATGCGGTCGCGCAGCCAGGTCTTGCGGTCCGCCGCGGTGGTGGGGGCGTCCAATTCTTTTTGGCCAATTATGATCCGCTCTTCCCAGCCCGCGAGCATCGGGTTGGGCGTGGGGGTCCGCTTGCGCCAGCCGTAGCTGGTAAACGGCTGGTAGTGGGTGGATTTCACGATGGATTCGGGCATCGTCGGCAGCCGGTCGCCGTCCGACCCATCCGAGACGACATCCATTTCCGCCTGCATGAAGAACACCTTGCGGCCGTCCGGCGACTGGAAGTTGAGGATGGTCTCGCAGTCGTAAATGTTGTGTTTGGTGAGCAGCTCGTTGAGCGAGTGCGCATCGCGCCTGACGCGGGTGGTCTTGTTGGTGTAAAGGGTCTCAAACCACGGCGAGACGGTGGCTGTCTTGATGAGTGAGGGCAGGCCGGGCAGGATCTCGGATAACTGCGGGCTGTTGGATTCCAATTCATCCATCGTGAGCGCCGGCGTGGGCACCCGCAGCGAGAGCTGATAGGTGGCGGTGTAGCTGCTGTCGTCCACGCGTTCCAGCGAGGCGATGCCACCTGACTTGAGAGTCACCTCGGATTTAAAAGGAATGCCGGACTGGAGCTTCCGCATGTCGGTGACGGTGCCCAGCTCGAGCACTGGGGGCTGCGCCGCCAGTTCGGCCGCCTTCTTGGCATCCTCGAGAGATTGCCTCAGCGCCGCGATTTCCCGGTCGTATTCCTCCCCCAGCCTCGCCCGGATTTCCACCTCCGCCCGGCGGAAAATCTCCGCCTCGTCCGCAGCCTCCTGCACCGCCGCCGGCTCGGTTGCCAAAATTTCCTTCAGCCCGCGTTTCACTTTTCCGGGAAAACTGGTGAAACTCAGCCCGAGCCCACCGGCTACCAGCAGCAGAAAAGCCGCGCCCAGCCATGGAAAGCGCCTCGCACGGCGGTTTTTATACGTCCTCAGCTTGTCCATACCGCGAACCATAGCGGTATCCGCGCGGCCATCAATCCTCGTCGCGGAAACTTTTTTCCGGCCCCCAGTCCGGCCTTTTTTCAATTCCTGAAAACTCGCCATGACAAACCCGCTCCCATCCCTACACTCTCGCCCGTGAGTTATCAGGTCTTCGCCCGCAAATACCGACCCAAAACCTTCGACGACGTCCTCGGACAGGACCACGTCGTGAGGACCCTTCGCAATGCCATCGCCCAAAAGCGGCTGGCCCACGCCTATCTTTTCGTCGGCCCGCGCGGCACCGGTAAGACCTCCACCGCCCGCATCCTCGCCAAGGCACTCAATTGCACCGGCGGCCCGAAAGCCGATTTCGACCCCGACGAGGACGTCTGCATCGAGATCGCCGAAGGCCGTTCGCTCGACGTGCTCGAGATCGACGGTGCCTCGAACAACGGCGTCGAGCAGGTCCGCGACCTCCGCGAGTCGGTCCGCTTCGCCCCAGCCCGCGGGCAATTCAAAATTTTCTATATCGACGAGGTCCACATGCTCTCGAACGCCGCCTTCAACGCGCTGCTCAAAACGCTCGAAGAACCGCCGCCGCACGTGAAGTTCATCTTCGCCACCACCGAGGCGCACAAAATCTTGCCCACCATCCTCTCCCGCTGCCAGCGCTTCGACCTCCGCCCGATCCCCACGGAAACCATCGCCCAGCACCTGCTCCACATCGCCTCCGAGGAAGGCATCACCCTCGACCAAACCGCCGCCTGGGCCATCGCCAAAGGTGCGGACGGCGGCATGCGCGACGCCCAGTCGATGCTCGACCAACTCGTCTCGTTCTGCGGCGACTCGATCAACGAGGCGAACGTGCTCGATGTCTTCGGCTTCACCTCCCGCGAGAAAGTCGCCGCGCTCACCCAGACGCTGCTCGCCCGCGACAACCCGGCCGCCCTCACGCTGATTCAAAAGGAAGCGGAAAGCGGCCGCGAGCTCTCCCAGCTTCTCGGCGAGCTCATCGGCTGCCTGCGCGCCCTGCTCGTCGCGAAACTCGACCCCTCCGCCGATGGTGACGGCATCCCCGCCCCGCTCTGGACCGCACTGCTGGCCGCCGCCGATGATTACCCACCGGATCGGATTCTCGCCGCCATCGACGTCTTCGCGGAGACCGAAGGCCGGATGAAATGGGCGACCAACAAACGTCTGCATTTCGAGCTCGGCGTCATCAAGGCCATCCAATCGCTCGGCGAGGTCCGCATCACCGACGTCATCAAAGTCCTCACCCGCGGCGCGGATTTTCTCGGAGTGGCGGCGTCGCCCGCCCCGCAAAGCGCCCCCCCTTCCCTGCCGCCCGTCGTCGAGGAACCATCCGAGCCAGCCCCAGCTGTAGAGTCAGCCGCGGAACCCGCTCCGCAAGCCGTCATCTCCCCTGCCTCCCCGGCCAAAACCCGCACCCCCGGTGTCATGTCCACCTTCGATTCGCTCATCGATGCCGCCCCGGAAGTCAGCGAAATGCCGCCGCCTCCCGAGCCACCTTGGAAAAACGACAAGCCAGCCGCCGCCAAACCGCCGGAGCCCGTGCCCGCCGCCGTGATCGTCGACGAGACCTTTCACAACGACCCTCTCATCCAAGCGGCTCTCGTGAAGTTCGAGGGCAAGGTGGTATCTTGAATGATTGCCATCCGCTGCGGGTCGGGCGCGAAATCTAACAAAATATTTCCTCGCGTGATCCGGAAGAAAAGGGGGTGCTTGCCATTGTCGGCAAGTGGTTGATCATTGAGCCCTTCACCACTCATGACGCCTTCCGCACCCCGCACTGTCTGGCAGTTGGCGGGCCTCCTTCTTGGCCCCATCGCTGCCCTTGTTTGCGCTTTCCTTTTCCAACCT
>JBBEEL010000082.1:4248-21336 GCA_040880785.1 Akkermansiaceae bacterium
GGGCCTCCTTCTTGGCCCCATCGCTGCCCTTGTTTGCGCTTTCCTTTTCCAACCTGATCCCACGCGTCCGGAAATCGGCTACATGGCGGCGGTGGTCTGCCTGATGGCGATCTGGTGGATCAGCGAGGCGGTGCCCTTGGCCGCAACCTCCCTGCTGCCGTTTCTGCTCTTTCCCCTGCTCGGCATTCTGGACACAGGGCGGACCGCCAGCAGCTACATGAACTCGATTATCTTCCTCTTCCTGGGCGGGTTTCTCATTGCCCTGGCGATGGAACGCTGGAACCTTCACCGCCGGATCGCCTTGGCGATCATCAACACCATGGGCCAGAAACCGGCCCGGACGGTGCTCGGCTTCATGGCCGCCGCCGCCTTTCTTTCCATGTGGATTTCCAATACGGCCACCGCCGTGATGATGTTGCCCATCGGCCTCGCCTTGATCCACAAAGTGGAGGAAATTTTCGGTGAGAAAAAAAGCCATTCCCTCGCACTTTGCCTCATGCTGGGAATCGCCTACGGATGCTCGATCGGCGGGGTGGCCACCTTAGTCGGCACTCCGCCTAACATGGTCTTGGCCGCGGTCTACGCCGAGACCTTTCCAGACGCGACCCCCATTTCCTTCGGGCAATGGATTCTCCTCGGGCTGCCCTTTGCCCTCTTCATGCTGCTGGGGACCTGGTTTCTGCTCACCCGGGTCCTCTGCCGCATCGACCCGGATCTCGTCCTCGATCCGGCTGAAGTGAGACGGGAAAAGCAGGCGCTCGGCCGAATGAGCCCGGCGGAAAAAACCGTCGCGACCATTTTTGTGACCACCGCGTTGCTTTGGATTTTCCGCGCCGATCTGGCCCTCGGCTTTGTGACTCTTCCCGGATGGAGCCGCCTGTGGGAACCACTGCGGGTGGTGGACGACGGCACGATTGCCATCGCGATGGCGCTTCTTCTTTTCGTGCTGCCGGCCCGCGGCGCAGCCGGCGCGGAGCCCATTCTCGGTGGCGCTGTTTTTGCCCGTGTGCCCTGGAGCATCATTCTCCTTTTCGGCGGCGGATTCGCCCTTGCGCAGGGATTCACTGCCAGCGGACTCTCCGAGCACCTCGCCGCCCGTATGACCGGAGCGGAATCGCTTCCTCTCCTCGCTCTAACCGGCATCGTCTGCTTTGGCGTCACCTTTCTGACCGAGCTCACCTCCAACACCGCCACCACCCAGATGCTGCTCCCGCTCCTGACATCGACGGCCCAAGGCCTTGGTATCCACCCGCTTCTCCTCATGATTCCGGCCACCCTCTCGGCCTCTATGGCATTCATGATGCCAGTGGCCACGCCACCCAATGCCATTGTCTTCAGCAGTCAACGCATTCGGATCCGCGAGATGGTGCGGATCGGCCTTGTCATCAACCTATTCGGATTCGTCATCATCGTTTGTCTCTCCCTCTGGCTGGTCCCCATTCTTTTCGTCCTCGACTGAAAAGGAAGAAGCTGGCTGTTCCGTGCGGGTGTCGGCGGAGCTCTACGGGCGGGCGCTGTCTGCTCGGCCATCGCCTTATCCGGCAAATTCACACCGTCCGCTCAGGCGAGCGGATTACTCCAGCGCAATCCGGGAAAACGGGCGAAATCCGCGTCGGTGCTGCACAGCATCAATTTCCGCTCGATTGCCAAGGCCGCGAGATGCGCGTCAGTGGTCAGATTGCCGGCGCTTCCGATTCCCCGCAGCAGCTTCGCCCATCCCTCGAAATGGCGCTGCGCCGGATGCACCACCTGGACGTGCGGCAGTTCAAGCCATTCGGCGACACGGCCCACCGACTCGTCCACCGACATGGGCCGCTCGAATACCTTGGGATGCGTCGTAATTCGGACGAAACCAAGCATAACCACCCATGCCAAACCGACCGCCTGTGGCCCTTGCAGGCAGCCATTCCACCACTCTAATGCCTGCGGGTGCCGGGGAGAACGCACGTTATGCGCATAGACGAGTAGATTGATGTCAGGAAGCAACATCCCGCCCGGCCTTTCTCAGATAGTCCTCCACTTCCAGTTCATCGGCCAGTTGGTTCAGCCGGTCTGCATCCAGTCCACGGCTGTCTCCGAAATCATGCGGCCGCACCACCACGGTCTGGCACACCTCCTCCATTTCAGCGGCCAAACCCTTGCGCAGTGCGGAGTTGACCACTGCCTTGAACGGCTTGTCCAATTCCCGCGCCTTCTGCCGCAAAAGCCCGGCCAAATCATCTTCAATCGTTAACGTCGTTCTCATACCCCGCATCATGAAGCTTCTGATAATTGATGTCAAGACATCAGGCGAAGGCAACCTGCTTCTGCTGCGCCCGCTCACGCTCCACGCCTCCCCGCAAGCCACCGAACCAAAAGATCGACGGATCCCGCACTTCGCCTATAGTTCCCCCGATCCCACTCTCCAATCTCCAATCTCCAATCCCCAATCCCCAATCCTCAATCCCCAATCTCCAATTCTATGAACATCCAGAAACTCATGAAGCAGGCCCAGCAGATGCAGGCGGGGCTCGCCGCCAAACAGGAAGAACTCGCCCTCCAGACCGTCGAGGCCTCCGTCGGCGGCGACAAGGTCAAGGTCATCGCCACCTGCTCCGGAGACGTCCTTTCCATCAAGATCGACCCATCCGTGATCGACCCTTCCGATGCGGAGTTCCTCCAGGACCTCGTCCTCAAGGGCGTCCAGGAAGCCTTGGCCAAGGGCAAGGAAAAGTCCGCTGAGGAGATGAAAAAACTCACCGGCGGCCTCGGCATTCCGGGGATGTGAGGATTTGAAATTTCCCACCGCCACGATGTCCATTCTCAGGCGGCGACTCGGATGGACGCTGGTGGCGGCTTCCCTGCTGCTCCATTTATTCACCGTTTACACTTTCGCGCGACAGCCGGACCGCTTCGCCGCATTCACCGTCGTGCCCATTTGGCTGTGGGGCGGCGCGGGCTTGGCGCTTTCCAGCGGGGCCTTTTATTTTCTGCGAGGCGCGCCGCCCTTGATCATGACCGGCATCTGGGCAATCACCCTGCTCGTCGGCGCGGACGAGGCCCGGGTGCTGACCCATGGCGGAAACGCAGCGCCGCGCCCGGGCCAGCCCGAAAAACACCGCGGCCAGGCCGTGATCCGCGTGGTCACCCTCAACTGCGCGCTATTCAACTACGGAGCACACGGCGCCGCGCTCCCCACCGAACTCGCCGCCTGGCAGCCGGATATCGTCCTGCTCCAGGATGCTTGGCCCTACCAAGTCCGGCAGTTTGCCGATGCCCTCTACGGCGGCCACGGCGACTACCGCGTCCACCTCACCAACGGGATTGTTAGCCGGTGGAAAATCCAGCGGGAAATCCCCAAGTCCGGGCAGGACCGCAGCCAGCAAGTGCGCATCCTCCTCCCCGGCGGAGCCGAGATTGAGGTGGTCAACGTGCACCTTGCCAGTGCCGCCACCGACCTCCGGCTCTGGCGCAGGGCCGCGTGGGGGGAGCACCGGGTAAACCGCCTCGACCGCCAGCAGGAGCTCGCCCACATCTGCCAAGTTCTCGCGCAGACCACTCCGTTTCCCGAACACCCCACCCTCTTCGGCGGCGATTTCAACGCGCCCGCCACGGACATCGTTCACCGTCAGCTCGCGCCCGATTTTGTCGATTCCTTCGCCGCCGCCGGCACCGGCTGGGGAAACACCTACCAGCGCCGTTTCCCCATCTTGCGGATCGATCATCTCTACGCCACCCGCCACTTCGTCCCCGTCCGCAGCCGCGCCATCACCACCCGCCACAGCGACCACCGCATGGTGGTCACCGACTTTCTGGCGGCCCCACTGGATGGACGCTGAGAGATTCCGCACATCGACGTGCAGTTCAAGAAGCGTCTCGCACCCGCTTAGGCTCCGAGTTTAGGATCGTAATCCTTCGGCGCGCGGATGATTTTCTCGATGCCGTGCTTCGTCACCAGATTGCCCGCGCTGGAGCGGCTCTTGATGCCGAACTCGGCGAAGTGGAGTGGCCGGATCAGGTTGCGCATCCGCAGGCCGGACTTGAGGTGAACGAGCAGCATTTGCGCGGCGCTCTCCTCGTTGGTCTTGTGGAAGGCAAAATACAGCACCCGCGTGCCCGGCGTGCCCTTGGTTAGGTTATACTCCTTGTCGCGGGTGATGCCGCCGACGGTGAAACGCTTGGCGAGGATCGCGCCTTCGCGGCCGTCCCGATAGATCATCGAGTAAATCAAATCCTCCTCCTTGCGGAACACCGCGACGCGCAGCGGCTTTTGGCCGACGAAGCCCTTGTCCGCCACCTTGGTGACCCGCATTTTCCCGTCCGCAGAGAAAATGATGATGTCGTCGATGGTCGAACATTTCTCGATCGGCTCGCCGTCCTTTTTCAGGCCGTAGCCGGCGAAGCCGTTCTTGGCGTCCAGATAGAGCGTCTCGTTGGCGGCGGCCACTTGCATCCGGTCCACGCGCTCGAACGAGGCGATCTCGGTGCGGCGCTCGCGGTCCTTGCCGTATTTTTTCCCGAGCTCCTCATACCAACGGATCGTGTAGCGCGTTAGATTCCGCAGGTGCTTTTCGGTTTCCTCGATGAGCTTCTCCAGCCCGCGGATTTCCTCGTCGGCCTTGAAGGCGTCGAACTTGGAGATGCGCTTGATTTTGATTTCCGTCAGGCGGGCGAGATCCTCCTCGGTGACCTCGCGCTTCAGGAGTTTTTTGAACGGCTTGAGGCCGTCGTCGATCGCCTTGAGCACCGCCTCCCAGGTTTCGCATTCCTCGATGTCGCGGTAGATGCGGTTCTCGATGAAAATTTTCTCCAGCGAGCTGAAATGCCACTTTTCGGCCAGCTCGGCGAGCTTGATCTCCAGCTCCTGCTGAAGCAGGTCGCGGGTGTGGTGGGTGGTGCGGCGGAGGATGTCGGAGACGCCCATGAAGACCGGCTTGCCATCGACGATGACGCAGGCGTTAGGCGAGATCGAGAGCTCGCAGTCGGTGAAGGCGTAGAGTGCGTCGCGCGTTTGCTCGGGGTCCGCGCCAGCGGGTAGATAGACCAGGATATCGGCGTGGGCGGCGGTGTTGTCCTCGATTTTCGCAATCTTGATTTTCCCTTTATCAGCGGCGGCGACGATGGATTCCATCAGCGCGCCCGTGGTGGTGCCGAAGGGGATTTCCGTGATGCGCAGGATCCCTTTCTTCTCAGTGGAGATACGCGCGCGGACGCGGATTTTCCCGCCGCGCAGGCCGTCGCGATAGTCCGCGGCATCCATGATCCCGCCGGTCGGAAAATCCGGGATCAAGCTGAACGCTTGGTCGCGCAGGACGGCGATGGCCGCCTCGATGAGCTCGTGGAAATTGTGCGGCAAGATCTTGCAGGCAAGACCCACGGCGATGCCCTCGACGCCCTGCGCCAGCAACAGCGGGAATTTCACCGGCAGCGTGTCCGGTTCCTTGCGGCGGCCGTCGTAGCTGGGCAGCCAGTTCGTGGTTTTTGGGTTGAATACCACCTCGTTGGCGAATTTTGTCAGCCGCGCCTCGATGTAGCGCGGGGCGGCCGCACCGTCACCGGTGAGCGTGTTGCCCCAGTTTCCCTGGGTGTCGATGAGCAGGTCCTTTTGCCCGAGGCCCACGATGGCGGCCCCGATCGACTGGTCGCCGTGCGGGTGATAGTTCATCGTGTTGCCGACGATTCCGGCCACCTTGTTGTAGCGACCGTCGTCGAGCTCGTCCATCGCGTGGAGGATGCGGCGCTGGACCGGCTTGAGCCCGTCGTAGAGATGCGGCACCGCGCGTTCGAGGATGACGTAGCTGGCGTAATCGAGGAAATAGTCGGAATACATCGCACCCAGCGAGGCATGTTGGTCCGGATCGTTCGTCATGTGGGACGGATGCTTAATGAAGCGGGACCGCGGGCGCAAGTCCGGGGTGACAAGATCACAATTTCCCAAAAACCTGTCTGTGAGGCCCGTATCCCGCGATCAGCAGCGCGCCCCGGATCCCCGCCTCCTGCCCCAGCAGCGGCGGGACCACGTATGGCTGGTCCTGCAGCGGCGGAAAATACCCGGCGGCGAGATCCACCAGCTGCCGGTTGATTTTTTCATGCAACCCTTCCGCCTGTGAAACCCCGCCACCCACGACGACCCGCGTGGGTGCCACGATGGCCAGCAGCGACAGGATCCCGTGCGCGAGATACCACGCCTGCAAGTCCCATGCAGGATGCGTTGCCGGCAGTTCGTCCGCCGGCCTCCCCCAGCGCTGCGCCAGCGCCGGGCCACTTGCCAGACCTTCAAGGCAATCCCCGTGGAAGGGACAGACGCCGGGGAAATCATCGCCGCTTTGCCTCGGGACTTTCAAATGGCCAAACTCCGGATGCAGCGCGCCATGCACCAGCCGTCCGCCGGACAGGATGCCCGCACCGATGCCCGTGCCGATCGTGATATACGCCACGTCGTCGAGCCCCGCTGCCGCGCCGACCCTCGCCTCTGCCAGAGCGGCTGCGTTGACATCGGTATCGAGGGTGATGCCTGCCTCTGGAAACGCGTTTGAAACAGCATCCGTCAGAGAATATCCTTCCCAGCCGGCCTTCGGCGTGGCGAGAATTTTGCCATAGTTTTCGCGGTCACGGACGATGCCGACTGGCCCGAATGCGGCGAGTCCAACCGCCTCCGGACGGCCACGCGCGGCAAGCCACTCCAGCGCGCGCGCTAGCGTTTCATCCGGTCCCGTCGTGGGGAAACGGATCTCCTCGTTGATTTCCCCCCGTGCCGTGCCGGTGGCGACGACGGTCTTGGTCCCGCCCAACTCGATGGCCGCGATCATCTGGCAGCGGCGGCGAGCGCCTCACGAGTGATGCGGGTAATTTCCGCCCATTTGCCGTCGTTGACGAGCTGCTTGTCCACCATCCACGAACCGCCGATGGCGGCGACGATCGGCAGTTTCAGATAGTCGGTGAGATTCGCCACCGAAACGCCGCCGGTGGGAATGAATTTCACGCCGGTGTGGGCGTAGGGGCCGGCCAGTGCCTTGAGCATGGCCACGCCGCCCGCGGCCTCGGCGGGGAAAAATTTGAGCAACTTGCAGCCGTGCGCCAGCGCGCGCTCGACATCGCTCGGGGTCATTACGCCGGGGGAAAACTCCAGGCCAATCTCGCTCGCAGCGGCGACAATCTCCGGATTAAGCCCCGGCGCGAGGCCGAAGCTGGCACCGGCATCCTTGGCGCGTCGGACCTGATCCTTTTCCAAGAGCGTGCCCGCGCCGAGCAGGATTTGCGGGAACCTCGCGGCGATCCGGCGCAGGGACTCCTCCGCCGCTGCGGTGCGGAAGGTGATTTCCATGATGTCCAGGCCGCCTTCCAGCAGGGCCTCGGCCAGCGGTTCGGCGGATTCGGCATGGTCGAGGACGACCACGGGGACAATGCGTTTGGCGAGAATGCGATCAATCATAGCGATGCCCGGGAGCGTGGCGGATTGCCTGCCGCTATCCAAGCAAATGCTGCGGTCACATTGGAAAGCGCTGGGGGTGTCCGCGGATGTGGTTGTGGCGTCTCGCCCAATGCGGGGAGTTTAAGAATTTTTTAACCGCAGATGAACGCGGATGAACGCAGATAAAGAGGGATTTCAATCAATATCATCCGCGTTCATCCGCGTTCATCTGCGGTTCATTTTCCTCTTTGTGTGCCGAAACGACAACGTCGGGTGTTTCACCGCAACCAGACCCGTGCACGCGACCCCACAGCACGCTAGGAGAGCCGGTCGCGAAAGTCCGCGTAGTCAAATTCCCGCAAGATTTCCAGCTCGCCACTCTCGTGCTGGAGGGCGATGGCCGGATGCTTGACGCCGTTGAAAGTCGTCGTCTTCACCATCGTGTAATGCGCCATGTCGTCGAAAACGAGGGTGTCGCCCACCACCAACTCGCGTGGGAACGCGAAATCCCCGGCGATGTCGCCCGCCAGGCAGGTCGGGCCGCCGAGGCGGTAGGTGAAGAGGGATTTGGGACTGGAGATTGGGGACTGGGGACTGGAAGGATCTCTAGCAAGGTGATAGGATTCGCCCTCAAAGACGACGGCCGGCTGGTCGCTGGACGGCGCGGCATCGACCAGGAAAACGTCCGGGCGGTAGGGCATTTCCATCACATCCGGCATGTGCGCGGTGGCGGAAACACTCAGGATCGCGTGCCGGAAACCGGCGGACTCGAACACATCCATCACCGTGGCCCGCAGCACACCGGTGTGAATGGCGACCGCCTCGCCGGGCTCCAGCCAGACATCCACCGCGTATTTCTGCCGGGTCTCCCGCACCAGCCTGACGAGTCGCTCGCGATCGTAAAACGGCTTGGTGATCCAGTGGCCGCCGCCCATGTTCAGATAGGTAAATTGCGACGAGCGCAGCAGATCGCCAAATTTCTCGTCCATCGCCGCCAGTGTGATTTCCAGATCACCGGAATTTTGCTCGCAGAGCGTGTGGAAATGCAGGCCGGACAAGCCGGAGAGATCGGCTCCCGCGAGTTGCGAGGCGGTGATGCCGAGGCGCGATCCAGGCACACAGGGGTCGTAGATCGGGGTTTCTCCGGTCGAGCATTCCGGGTTCACGCGCAGCCCGCAAAGCAGCTCGCCGCTTTGGTAGCGCGGGTGGGCCATGACCATTTCCCGGAAGCGATACCACTGCGAGAGCGAGTTGAAATCCAAGTGATCGGTGAATTCACAGAGTGCCGCCACGTCCGCCTCGTCATAGGCGGGCGAGTAGCTGATGACGTGTTTTTGAAAATGATCACGCGCCAGCCGGGCCTCCCACAGCCCGGAGGCGCAGCAGCCATCGAGGTCGTCGCGGAGGTAAGGGAACGCCTTCCAACAGGAAAACCCCTTGAGCGCGAGCACGAGCTGGCAACCCGCGGCTTGCTTGACCTCGCGGAGAATGGCGGTGTTGTGGCGGAGGGCGGCGATGGAAATAACAAACATGGCGTCTGCCAGCGACTCAAAAGCGAAAGCGGCGGCGATGCCAGAACCATCCGGCGGAGGCGGGAGGATTTTTCGATGTTCTTCGGCAGATGAGGGAGACAAACCGAGCCGGAAGATTCTCCGCTCGCCTCCATATCAACACCTCACCCTGATATCGGCCAGCCCCAACGCGGTGACCACCAACCCGGTGTGCGAGAGTCCTTGTGGGAAATTTCCCACCATCCGCCGCGTGTGGATGTCATACTCCTCCGCCAGCAAGCCCACGTCGTTGGCCAGTCCCAGCACACGCTCATACAGGGTGATCGCCTCACCTCTGCGACCCAGCAGCAGATAGACATCTGCCAGCCAATAACTGCACATCAGGAACGCGCCCTCCTCGCCCGGCAAGCCGTCCACCTCCTCGGACGGATAATAACGGTAAACCAGCCCGCCGTGAATCAACTCCCTCTCCACCGCCTCGATCGTCCCGAGAATGCGGGGATCGTCCGGAGGCAAAAACCCATCGATCACCATGCGCAGCAAACTCGCGTCCAGATGCGGTGATTCGTAAGACTGCATGAATGCATTCCGCTCCTTGTCGAACCCCCGTTCACATATCTCCGCATGAATTCGGCGCATCAAGTCCACCCACTCGTCCAGCGGCGCCTCTTCACCAAACTCCCGCGCCGCCAGAATTCCATAATGACAGGCCGCCCAACACATGAACTTCGAGTAAACAAAATGCGCGGATTTCCCCCTTACTTCCCAAATCCCCTCATCCTCATCCTGCCAGACCTTGCCAACATATTCCATGATCGTCAGCAGAAACCCCCACTCCTCAGGATCCGTCGGCAGCCCCTCTTTCCGCGCAATATAATAGGAAGCCATCATCTCACCATAAATATCCAGTTGCACCTGTGTGCGTGCGCCGTTCCCGATGTGAACCGGCCCGGAGTTTTCGTAACCCGGCAACCAATCGAGTTCGATCTCATCAAACCGCCGTTCCCCGGTCACCCCATACATAATCTGCGCCTGCCCCGGGTCCCCCGCCATCGCCCGCAGCACAAAATCATGCCACTGCCGCGCCTCCTCGATGAACCCGGTCCGCACGAAGGATTTCAATAACAAGCTCGCGTCGCGGATCCAACAATAGCGGTAATCCCAGTTCCGCACGCCGCCAAGCACCTCCGGCAGCGAGGTCGTCGGCGCAGCGATGATCCCCCCGCTCGGCAGATAAGACAACGCTTTGAGCGTGATCAGCGACCGCACCAGTTCCTCCCGGTGAAGCTCCGGCAGATTCCCTTGGTTCACCCAAGCCTGCCACCAGTCGCTAGTTTCTCTAAGCAAGGTATCCGGATTGACCTCAAAGTCCTCGTCGAACGGATCGTGCGCCTCCTCCACCCGCAGATGAAAATAGGCCGTATCCCCCTCGCGCAAGGTAAAATGACTGAGCAAATCCCCTTCCTTCGCCTCGATTTCCCGGTCACTCGTCAGCCGATACATCTCCGATCCCGAAACCGCGGCGCACCCATTCTTCACCCGGCGGATCCATGGCCTCAACACGCCGTAATCCGGCCGGAACCTCGCCCGACACTCCATTTCCACCTCACCCAGCACCACCTCCACTTTCCGCACCACCCGGCAGTAACACTCATAGGGAGGCATGAAGTCCGTCACCACCACCTCGCCCGTCGCAGTCTCGAAAAGCGTCTCCACCATCAGCGTGTCTTGCAAGTAGGTTCTCACCGCCTTGGCCTCCGGATCCACCGGCGCGACTTTCCAATGACCGTGGCGGTCGTCGCCCAGCAGCGCCGCGAAACAGGCATTCGCATCAAAGCGAGGGAGACACAACCAATCGATTGAACCATCGAGAGCGACCAATCCGGCACCATGGCAATCTCCGATCAACGCGTATTGTTCGAGGGGCTTGGACATCTCCACAGTGATAACCCCATTCCACGTAAATCGCAAAATCTTTCACCTTGGCTGCGGGCAGGATGCCCGCGCCACGTGGCCCGGGCATTCTGCCCGGGGTCTGAGCAGGGTCAACGGAGTTCCCGAGATGTCTGATCCTGGACTTCGCCCGACGCGTGGCGCGCGGTGACTGAAAATCAGATATCCTGATCCGGCGGTGCCGGATTTTCTGGAACTGAGTCGGTCTTTCGGAAAATGCGATGGCACTCTTGAGGACCAAAGGCCCGGCACCATCCCAACCCAGCGGGCCCCAGCAGGCTGGGCTGGGCGCAACGAGGACGAGGGGTCCCGACTAGGCTTTCACCGCAGCTAAATGTTCAAGGGCGACTTCGGCTACGGAAAGATTTTCTCGACGGTGAGGTTGTTCGGCAGGTGGCCGGGGCTGATGATCTCGATGCGGTTGTCGAAATTCTTTCCACCCTCCGAATTGGCAAACGCCGCCATCTCCCCCGCCAAGGACTCCGCGTTGCGCACATCCGCCTTGAACTGGCGTTTGCTGTCCACGCCGAGGGCGATCTGGGATTGGGGGGCTTTCGGGGTCATGGTGATGCAGCACTTGCGATGTGGATTTCTCTATCAGGGTATCGCTTATTGGGATTCACGGCTTAGGATTCTTCAGCGCTTTCTTTACTTTTGACTCGATTTTCTTGATGCTTTCCACGGGAGGCAATTCCTCTGGCATGGTGCCGCCGAGTTCTTTGATTGTTTGGCGAACCTTGGCTCCAACTTCGCGGTGGGCTTTGTTTGCCTTATCTTTGCCTGTGATTTTTTCACGGCGGAGTTTTTCCTCCGCCTGGGTGGCGCGGAAGAGATTGGCAGCGAGTTCGGTGCTGCCCATGTGATCGAGAATTTGCTCGCTCTTCTTTAATCCCTTTCGGCGGTGAATATCCTGCGCCCCGAGACCGCCATAGAGCCCCATGTAACCGTGGTTTTGGAAGATGGCGTAATCGCGCGGCTCGATGATCCCGGCATCTTTCGCCGCATCGGCAAGTTGGCTGTTGTGCGTGCGTAACTCGCCCCGGATGGTCAGTCGGCGTTGCGCTTCCATCTCCTCATCGCTCAACTCCTGCCGCCGGGCCTGAATGGCGAAGTAGGTCTGGCCTTGTGCCACGATTTCCTTGGCGGGATCAGCGTTCTGGATCACGAGGTAACAGGCATAGCGCGACATCATGACGGTCTTGAGCGGACGCTGTGCGCCGCTACCGATCTCGACCATTTGGTCGGATCCGACGAAATGGTCTTCCAACCGCTGACCGCTGTTGATGCAGGCGGTTTTGGCCTTCGCGATGACGGCCTCAAAGTGACGGTAATTGACGTAGCCGAGCACCTTGGCAAAGTCGCGACTGGACCAGAATTCGTTGCCCGCCGGATTCGTCCGGCGGATGGATTCAAAGGGGGTGATGTCGTTGCTCATAAATTGTGCGCATTGTCTGGGAATTTGTAACTGGCTTTATTGGTCTGTATGACGTGATTTTGAAAATTCCTTTACGAGTTTCCCAATGAGTTCCACACAGCATTTGTCTCCGATGGTGGTGATTGGAGGTTCCATGCCGTGCCTAAATATGAAATCGTGAACACCATCCTTAAAGTCACTGCTCGAAACCTTTTCGAGTCCGTTGCCAAAATCGCTGATGTAAATTTTTGGTTTGGTGCCGTTGAAATCAAACCTTGTGGCGATGGATTGGTGGAAACCAAATCCAAGGAAAACGCCGTGATTTCGCGCATTGCTCATTGCGTTCATGATAGGCCAGTGTTGCGACTCGTCGGGGTATTCGAACAAAAATTTTAGGGTCGGCGATGGATTTTCTTTCACATCACCGAATGGCCGTTCCTGCAGGGAACCCAAACTGCCGTGATGATGCTGAACCAAATTACCCGGGGTTTCGAAATCCTGAGTGATCTGTTCAATTGCATCTGGATACTTCCTGGTAAAATAATTTTTGAGCGAGATCTCGATCAAGCGGTCGTAATTGAGCGTAGCGAAATTGACAGTCGGGTATGAAGCATTATTGTTATCATCCACCCATTTGAGTCTTCGATAAGCATCCTCGTGCCTGTCGACATCTTGAGTCATGAAATCGAGAAAGCTCTCGAGCCATGGCACAATCAGGGTTTTTGAATGATCTTTGAAGTATTTTTCGACCTTGGCCTCGCAGCGGCTTATCTCCAAATCTACAAACTTTCTTCCGAGGTCGACAAGATCACGGTACCCAAAACAAGTGGCCATACCCAGGAACTCGTCGATGGATTTGTACTGGTTGAAATTCTCAATCGCCCATGATTTTTGTTCACTGGGCAATACTGATGTAGCAGCGCTTGTTACATTCAACTTGAAACTCTTAAGCAAAGATGAACCGAGCGGAAAATCGTAATCGCCTTGATTGCTGATCCGGTGGCTAGACCCAGCGCCTACAAAAAAATGAATGCCGCTGATACAAGCTTGTGTCGAAGGGTTGAGATGACTACTCATGTGCCTTCCTCCTGCGACATAAAGGCTAAACGGCGCTCATTTGGCGGGTTCATTTGACCGAACCCTCCATGATGGCGATTTCCTTGGGCGTCAGGCCGTAGAGGGCGTAAACCTGTTGGTCGATCTCGCAATCTAAGGGACTCATGCCTCGCCTCCCTCTTTCGGCAGCCGCCCGGCCTGCTTTTCCAGTTTCTTCTCAACGGCCTTCACCCGGCGCTCCAGCTTCTTGATGTCCTCCTCCGGTGGCAGGGCTTCCGGTTTGATGCCTCGCTGGCCGAGCATTTGGCGGACACTGGTGTTGTTCTGGACGTGCTCGCGGGTGATGGATGGCTCGCCCTGTAGATCGGCTTGCTGCACGTTGTGGTTCGTCATCTCTGTGGCCAGGCTCTTCGCAGCGATGGTCAGGGTGGGCAGGAAATCCGCCAGCGGCCTCGTCTGGGTGATGCCGAATTTGTCTTTCATGGCCTGCGTGGTGTGCCCGCCGAAAAGTGCGGCATCGCCCTTTGAGCGGATGCGCCCGAAGCCGGCGTCATCCACGCCGCGCTCGAAGATGTTGTCGGAAAGTGCCTTCTCAGAGGCTCGCAGTTTCTCCCGTGCCTCTAGGCGGCCCATGAGCTTCATCCGTTCCTCGATCAGCTCTTGCTTGCGGGTTTGAACGGCGAAGTAGCTCTGGGCAAAGGCGATGGGTTCTTTCCTCGGATCACCGTTCTGGGCGATCAGGTAGCAGGCGTAGCGGGTGAGCATGAAGTCCTCGATCTCGCGCTGCCCTCCCTTGCCGTGGGTGATCAATTTCGTGACACCACGAAAATGATGTTCAGATTCGTAACCTGTTGCCTTGCAGGACTCGATGGCTCGCTGGATGGCGGTGAGGAAGTTCTCCCAGCGGGCGTAGCCGAGGGGCTGCTGCAAGTCACGCGCAAACCAAAATTCCAGTCCAACTTCCTCAGGATGGCTCTGCGCCAGTTGGTCAAACTGGTTCTGCATGGTGATGATGAGTTCTTTGTTCATGGCAATAGATGAAGTTTTCCTAAACGCGCCCCTCCTTTTGGATGACGGCGAGGAGGTCGGGATCGATATGGACTTTACGGTGACAATTCGGGCAAAGAAGTATCGTGTTATTCTCTGTGTAGTAGTTTGGATCATCCAGCGTCACGATAAGATGCTCTTCGAGGTAGTAGCCAATAGACGGGTTTCCTCTATCATCCTCACCACAATTAAAACATTTGTCCTCCGAAGGACGCGAAGTTAAGGGGCCGGCACCATCATTGAGCCAAGCTGGGTTGTTTGCTTCGTTGGCTCGAACGCCGAGGCCAGTGCCCAAACACGGATGGCTAAATCCCGGATGTAGCTTTACTGTATCCGTAAAAATATTTAGCTTTGCGCTCTCTCCAGCCCTTTTGATGCATTCTTTTACATCTTCAGGAGTGTCTTTTCCAAATAGCACTCCCTCAACTGTGCAAGGGACATAGGTGTCACCTCCATCAGGCTCCGCAGTTTTGATGACTCGGTATTCAATTTCGTGTTTCCAATAATCGAGCTTTTTTCTGACATGCTGCGCAGCAGCATAAGCGTGACCATTAATGTTACGATCTCTAACAATTTTACTATCGAACAGCCCTCTATAAATCACGCGCTTCGGCGCATCTGCCTCCGCAAACGACAGCGCCAAGCATACACCCGAGTATGAATCTGCGTAATAGCTCCAAAGCAAAGTGTTCGAATAGAAACGGCACAAAGAGACCACTCGCAGATTGTCGATGGCCCTTTGTGTCTTCATATCAGCCTCGCATCCGGGAACTTTGAGAAAAAGCCCTTCACTTGGATCATTTAATTTCTTGAGACTCGGCGCGTAAATCTGCCTGTCGGTTATAATGCTCAAGGTTCTCGCAAGGTCATCGCTGCTTCGATGAGACCTAAATTTGTAAAAAACGTTTTTCATACCTTACCCTCTTGTTTGATGACGGCGAGGAGGTCGGGGCTGGCGGTGGGGATGCGGTCGAGGCGTTGGCGGATAGGGTGGCTGGGGGCGTTGAGCGTCTGGTGGAGGTAGATGAGGAATTCGCGCTGCTGCGCTTCGCTCGCCTCGGGGGCGTAGGCGGCGAGGTGGGGCGCAAGGGTGTCGTGAAAGAGCAGGTCTGAAACGCCGCTTGACCGAGTGGCTGATTTGAGGGAATCTACTCGCAGGTAAGCGCAAGACATGTAGAGGTCGCTCCTTGTGAGTGGCAGCCCGTCAGGGTGGGATCCTCGGTTCTTGGGACCTGTTTTTTTCATAAGCCTCCGAGGTTCGCCGCTTCGGGGGCTTTTGATTTTACGGCGGCAAAGTCTTCCGGCCAAACCTTCAGTCCGTAGCCCATCGCTTCTCCTTTGTGGCGGTAGATGGTTTTTTTAAGGTGCGGCAGGTAGCCCGTTTCGGTTTCCCCATAGCGGTTCACCTTTAGGGCGAAATGCAGGCCGGAAGCCACGGCATCCGCCACTTGCAGTCCTGCCAGTTTGGAATGCTCCACCGCGCGGATACGCTCTGGGGCTATGACTGTGCGGTCGATCTGCACCTGCTGAGGGTTTGACTCCGACTGTTTTAGTAGGATGCGCAAGTAATCCCGAATCTCGTCGTAGGACATGTTGCTGCGATTGGAAAAAATCACCTCACAAAAGCCATCACCCTCTCCGTCGCGGCGTTGGTCCCGGCAGAGCCAAGACACGCGCTCCAGCAGCTGCCGGGTGGCGTAGCGATAGAGCAGATATTTGGTGTTTTGGAACTTTTCCGGCTCCCGGATGAGCGGCTTGTAGATGAGCACACTCACGGTGCGGAGGGGTAACTCCCCGACCCGCCGGATGTAGGGTACGCGCTGCTCGTGTTTCAAATCCACGAAGTGCAGCGGCGTCTTGGGCGCTTTTTGCAGCACCGTCCGAACTTCTTTCAGGCAACTCACCATTTCGAGGTCATTCGTTTGCCGAATGACTGCCGCTGAAAGCACGAACCAGCGGGAGCTTCCGCTGCCGTCGGCATTGAAGACAAATCCCTCGTCCCCCGATTCGTCCACGTAGGCGATGAATGAAGCTTTCATTGGCTAAACTTTGCCTTCGGCTTTGATGATGGCGAGGAGGTCGGGGCTGGCGGTTGGGATGCGGAGGAGGCGGTTGCGGATGGGGGAGGTCTCACACGAAGCCACGAAGGCACGAAGGAATTCAGGGGAAGATAAAAGATCCGAACCATTTGCCTCTTCTTCGTGGCTTCGTGCCTTCGTGTGAGAGATTCCGAGGAGTCGGGAAACGTCGTCGTGAAAGAGCAGGTCCCGCTCCGCCATGTGCTCGCGGAAGTAACACTCCATCACACAGGCGTCGATGAGGTCTTCGAGGAAACTGGCGGGGGTGTCTTCGCCGATGCGCTTGGCGTGTTGGACGAGAGGGACGAGTTTCTCAAACAGCGCGGCTTGCCCGGCGGTTGGCTTCTTGATGGAGATCTTATCGAAGAAGGCTTTCTTGGCTCGGTAAGTGTTGCCTGCGTTCTCTGGAAAGTTGTCTTTGAAGCAGCAACGAAATAACGTCGAGTTCAGTGCCGCAGCCAACGCCATCAGTGACTGTGTGTGACTCGTCATGATGTAACAGGTGTCGTTGACGAGAAAGTGCTCTGACGAGTCGAAGTAGAACGGTAACTTTTGAGCAATTTCTTGGTAGAGGATTTTCGGTTCGCGAAAGAGGCCGATGTAATCGTCACCGGGATTTTTATCCAGCTCCAGCCAATG
>JBBEEL010000083.1:0-21011 GCA_040880785.1 Akkermansiaceae bacterium
TCCAATCTCCAATCTCCAATCTCCAATCTCCAATCTCCAATCTCCAATCTCCAATGACCGGCATCGGCTATGACGTGCATCAATTTGCGGAAAACCGGGCGCTCGTGCTCGGTGGCGTTACGATTCCGCACAGCCACGGCTTGGCCGGACACTCGGACGCGGATGTCCTTTGCCACGCCATCGCCGACGCGGTGTTAGGGGCGATGGGGCAGCCGGACATCGGTCACTTTTTCCCGCCGGGCGATCCGGCATGCAAGGATATCAGCTCGCTGAAAATCCTCGTGAAATGCCGCGAGCTCGCCGCGGAGGCGGGCTTGAAGATCATCAATGTGGATTCCACTCTCATCGCGGAGGCCCCGAAAATTTTACCCCACCGCGATGCCATGCGCGCAAACATCGGGGCCGCGCTGGGCATCCCGCCGGAGCGCGTCGGAATCAAGGCGACGACCAACGAGACCATGGGTTTCATCGGCCGCCAGGAAGGCATCGCCGCAATGGCGGTCGCGCAGGTGGATTAATCGGCTCTTCCGTGATCAGCGCGCCCGGGAGCGCCGACGTCCTCGTCGGCCCCGGGAGCGCTGATGGGCTCCCGATGCCCTGACCAGCCACAAGCCACTGTTGCTGACCGCCTCCAAAGACAAGCCAGTTTTGATTTCCGCGTTGGCTGCCCATTGTTCGGTGCTGTTGACGCTGGACAAGGGGGATTTCGGATTGCTGCTAGGAACAACCGTTTACGGAATGTGGGTTCGCACGCCGCGCGATTTTCTCGTCGCCGGCCGCATCGGCGCGCCCGGGAGCGCTGACGTCCTCGTCGGCGAGTGAATGGGGTGCCAATGCTAGTCCTTGCGCTTCAATCAACGGCAGGTTCATCCTCCGCGTCATGTTCATTTGCCAGACGCAGACAAAATCTAGCAGCACAGGTGGCTCTTACTTCACCCACCGGCTTGTTGAGTCCAATCTTCCGTGGATGAGCTGCTCCATAGGAGGCTTGGCGGAGGAAGGCTCGTGGATCTTCGGTGGCGAAGGCGCGAGTATCGGGGTCTTCTAGGCCAGCTCCGGGCACAGCAGGCGGAAAGGGTGGTTTTTCCAGATTGGCGCGGGCCGGTGATCGTCAAAATCGGGAAACCGGCAAGCCGCTTCCGCGCCGCATCGGTGGCGATGCGGGGGTTTTTAAGGAAGTGCCGCTGGCCGGACTCGAACCGGCACGCCCTTGCGGACAACAGATTTTAAGTCTGGGGTGTCTACCATTCCACCACAGCGGCTTCCTCTTGCAGCACCTGACGGCGGCTGCGTGGGGAGTAACGCCTAAAGCCTTGCGGCCGTCGAGCCCGCCTTTTCAGGAAGAGCCGTTTTGTTTCAGAGCTTGGCTCGTTGGCTCCGCGCGGCCCGGGCTGCGGTGCCCTTCATCCGAGCTAGTCAACAGGCGCGGGAACATAGGTCTCGGCGCGGCGGTCGTTGGAGGGCTTGGCGTCGGTGAGGCCGCCGGAGAGTTGCACCTGGGATGCGTAGCGGAGGGCCGTGGCTGAATGCGGCTGGATGGGCAAGCGGATGGTTTGAACCGCGTTGGGAGCGAGCGTGGTGATGTTCGAGCTAACGGTGCCGAAGGGGGTGGCAACTTGGACGCCGGTATTGATGAGGCGCTCGGTGCCGCGGTTTTGGATGAGAATTTCCACCTGTCCGTTCGCAAAGCCGGGGCTGGGTGGCATGATTCTTTGGGAGGCGACGGCGGCATCGTAAATCCCCGGGGTGGCGCGGTTGAGGACGCGGCCAATGTCGGGCATACCGGCACCCAAAGCGGGATCGGTGCCCGCCTCGCCCCCATCGTTAAGGTGGCTGGAGAGCAGGGTCCACGCCTGCTGCGGGGAAAGCCGTTCCGCACCGGGTTGGCTCATGAGCGCGGCGATGGCGCCGGACACGACGGGCGTGCTGAACGAGGTCCCGCTGACGCTGGCCGCTTGGTTGCCGGGCCATGCGGCATTGACCCCGAAGCCAGGGGCGGAGATCGAGAGTTGACGGCCGGTGTTAGAGAATTCCAAGTGATTCCCGAGCGCGTCCACGGAACCGACGGCGATGACCCCGTCGTTGGCAGCCGGATAGGTGACGCGCTCCAAACCGTTGTTGCCGGAGGCGGCGATGATGAGCGCACCGGACGCGCGGGCGTATTCGATCGCGCTTCTAACCAGTGCGCTATCACCGAAGCTGCCCATGGAAATATTGATCAACTGCGCCCCGGCATCCACCGCGGCGATGATGCCCTTGGCGAGCAGGAAGCTATCGGATTGCCCGAGGTCGTTGGCGATGCGGATAGAAAAAATTTCCGAGCCCGGAGCAACGCCGGGCGTGAGCGGATCGTTGCCAACGATGACCGAGGCGACGGCCGTGCCGTGGCCATTGAGAGCGGTGATGTCGCCGGGGAGAGCGACAAGATTGAGCCAGGACAGTGCTTTGGAAAATGCCGGGTGGGCGGCCACGCCGGTATCAAGCACGGCGATGCGGACGCCGGAGCCCCAGGCCGAGTTATCACCCACGATGCCAAGCCATTCGAGCAAACGGTCGCCAAGGGCGACGGCCCCCGGCTGCACCGCGCCATCATTAGGTGCGGGGACATCGACAGGGAAAACAAATGAAGCGAGTTCATCACCGCCGAGCAGGGCGGCAAGGTCGTCGTAGTTTAAAAATCCGACGCGGAGGGCGTTGAGGGCGTCGAGACGGCCCAGGATGCGAATCTGGTCCCCCGCCCCCTTGAGGAAATCCTCGAGCGCGGCCAGGTCCTTGAAGACTAAAACCCGCTGGCCGGGCAGGGCCCCGGCGTCGTTGGCCTCTCGGTCACTGCGGAAATCCGTGGCACGGTCGGCCTTCCGAAAGCGGGCCGCGGGCTCGTCCACCATCGAGCTGCGCGGCGGCGCCGCGGCGGCTTTGGCCGGGTCGTTGCGAGCCGCCTGCGGCGGGGCCGCACTGCGGGCAACCCAGTAGCCAAGCGTGACCGTCGCCAGGAAACCGAGGGAAATGAGCAACTGGCGGCGATGCATACGCACCTTTAACCCCGGGAGCCAGCAAACGGCAGGAAAAACTTTGAACTGATCAATGCCGCTTCTCATTCACTCACCATGCGCCGGACCTCAAGTTCCGACGCGCTTCAAGTACTCACGCGAGCCGCGCACATACTTTTCCGCCCAACCCTTCAGCTTCGCCTGCTCGTCCAGCGTCAAACTCCGCACCACCTTGGCGGGCGAACCCAAGACCAGCGAGCCCGGCGGGATAATCATCCCGCCAGTCACCAGCGAGCCGGCCCCCACGATCGAGCGCTCGCCGATTTCCGCGCCGTCGAGCACGATCGCCCCCATGCCAATGAGCACCTCGTCCTTCACCGTGCACGCGTGCAGAATCGCCGAGTGCCCGACGGTCACCAGCTCGCCGACGTAACAGCCGTAGTCGTCCGCAAGGTGGACCACCACGTTGTCCTGAATGTTGGAGCGTGGGCCGATGACGATCTCATTGATATCCCCGCGCAGGGTTGCGTGATACCAGACACTTGTCTCCTCGTGCAAGGTCACCCGCCCGATCACGTCCGCGCTCGCGGCGATGAACGCGCTCGGGTGGATTGTCGGCGAAATTCCGGAAAATGTCTCAATAGCCATGGGGAAAGCTAGACACAGCCGCCACGGATCGCAAGCAAGTCGGAATTTCCGCGTGCGCAGCGCGCCGCCGCCGTCTATTCGTTCCGCATGGACCTAGCCGATTTCCGCAAAGAATACTCCGACATTGGCCTTCGCCGCGCGCAGCTCGACGCCGACCCGGTGGCGATGTTCTCCACTTGGTTCGCCCAGGCCACTGAACTCCTGGTCCTCGAACCCAACGCCATGACGCTGGCCACCGTCGATGCGTCCGGCATGCCTTACCAGCGCACCGTCCTGCTCAAATACTACGACCACGACGGCTTCGTTTTCTTCACCAACTACGGCAGCCGCAAGGCCCGGCAAATCGCGGCAAACCCCTGCGTCAGCCTGCTCTTCCCCTGGCTCATCCTCGAGCGCCAAGTGGTCATTCAGGGCCGCGCCGAGAAGATCAGCACGGCGGAGTCCCTCAAATACTTCGCCTCCCGCCCGCGCGACTCGCAGATGGGAGCCTGGGTTTCCAACCAAAGCGAAGTGATCACCTCGCGGAAGTTCCTGATGCAGAAGCTCGCCGAGATCGGGGAAAAATTCAGCCATGGCGAGATCCCGCTGCCCTCGTTCTGGGGCGGCTACCGGGTGAAGCCCGAGGCCATCGAGTTCTGGCAAGGTGGCCCCGCCCGCATCCACGATCGTTTCAACTATCAGCGGCAGGCGGACGGCTGGAAAATTGAGCGGCTCTCACCTTGAGGGCGGGCGAAGCCCCTTGGACTGCGTGCAGCCTGCTGCCGCCTTGGCCGAGACAGCCTGCTGTCAGGCGGACCTTCCGGTGAGGTCACTCAGCGGCGACTCTGAATGAACAGTCTCTACGCTTTTCGCTGTCGGCCACGGCGAGGCAGCAGCAGGGCTGCGTTGCCTCACAGCGGTAGCAGGCTGCACGCAGTTCAAGGCGTTCGCTTCCCGCCGCACTCTATGATTCACCCCACGAAATCATAGTCATACGGCTTGCGCATCTCGCGGGCGACGTGGCTGTTCGCCTCGGCGGCGTGCTCGCCGGTGAAGAGTTCCTGCTCGGGATCCCACTGGAGCTTTTTCCCGGTGCGGAGCGAAATGGCTCCAAGGTGGCAGACTGAAGAGGAGCGGTGGCCGACTTCCACGTCACAGATCGGATCCTTGCGGGAACGAATGCACTCGAAGAGGTTGCCCTTGTGGTCGTTGCTCAAATAAAGGCGCTCCGCGTCGTCGGGTAGCGGCGTGGAGAGCATCTCACGCTCGGTGGCTTCGATTGCACCGCGATTCACCCAAATCCAGCCGTCGCTGCCTTCGAAGCGGATGCCGTTGCGCTGTCCATCAGGATTGATGACGGCACCGAAGGGGCTGTCATCAGCGGTGGTGCGGACATTGAAGATCACGCCGTTAGGGTAGGTGAACTTGACCTCATACTCGCTGGGCGTCGTGTAGCCGCCGGGGACGAGCGTGGCGAGGGATTTACTTTCGATCTGCGTGGGCGCGGGTAGGCCAATCGCCCAGTAACCGATGTCCATGTGGTGGGCGCCCCAGTCGGTCATGGTGCCGCCGGAGTAGTCATACCAGTTGCGGAACTTCACATGACAGCGCTCCGGCAGATAGTCCGCCAAGGCGGCCTGGCCCTGCCAAAAATCCCAGTCCAAACCAGCGGGGACGGGCTGACTGGCGAAGGGGCCGCCACGCAGGCCTGCGGGCAACCAGACAGAAACTTCCTTGAGCTTGCCGATCCTGCCGTTCCGCACCAGCTCACAAGCCATGCGGAAACGCTGACTGCTGCGCTGCTGGGTTCCGGTCTGGAGAATCACTTTGTTTTCCCGCACCGCCTTGACCACCTTTTTTCCTTCGTCGATCGTTAGAGTGAGTGGCTTCTCGGAAAAGATATCTTTCTTCGCCCGCGCGGCGGCGATGTTGATCAGCGAGTGCCAGTGATCCGGAGTGCTGTTGATGATGACATCCACGTCGTCACGCTCCATCAGTTTGCGGAAATCGGTGAAAGCAGCGGGAGCTTTTCCATCCGCCGTGAACACGCCGAGGGCCCGGTCGATGTGCTCTTGGTCGACGTCACAGACCGCGACGATGTCACCGAAGCGGCGCGAGTCCCTCGCGTTGCCCATCCCCATGCCGCCGCAGCCGACGATCGCGATGCCGGGTCGGTCGTTGGCGGAGAGCGGTTTGGCCGTCTCCTGGCCGAGGGCCATCTCATTCTCGACAAACCACAGCGGGAGACCGGTGGCAGCGGCGGCCGCCGAGCAACGGCGGAGGAACGAACGGCGGGAATTTTGGAACGGAGAGCGAGCATTCATGGTTGGTGATGGTCTGTGAGAGATGCTGCGGATACGCGGTTGCTTGGGTAGATTTTTTGGTTAACCACTCGGCGAGGCGGGTAATCAGGCGGTTTGGCTCCTTTTCAGTGCGCCGCGAGCCAGTTCAGGCCGGTGCCGTGCTCGACCTCCACAGGCACGCCGCCGGGCAACGGCAGCGCGGTTTTCATCACGTGGAGGATTTTCGGGACGAGTTCTTCCTTCTCGTGGAGCGCGAGGTCGAAGACGAGTTCATCATGCACCTGAAGCAGCATCCGTGTTTGATACGGCTTTTCCCGTAGCAAGGCGTGGATGCGGATCATCGCGAGCTTGATCATGTCCGCGGCGGTGCCTTGGATCGGGCTGTTGATCGCGGCGCGCTCGGCATTTCCGCGGAGGTTCTGGTTGCCGGAATTCAGGTCCGGGAAATACCGTCGGCGGCCGCTGATGGTTTCCACGTAACCGGCCTCGCGGGCCTCGTTCACCGTGCGGTCCATGAACTCGCGGATGGCGGGATACTCGCGGAAATAGGCGTCGATGATCGCCGCCGCCTCGGTCCGCGGGATGGCCAGGCGCTGGCTGAGCCCAAACGCGGAGATGCCATAAATGATCCCGAAGTTCACCATCTTCGCGGTGCGGCGCATGTCGGAGACCACTTCTTCCGGAGCGACCCCGAACACCTTGGCGGCGGTGATGGTGTGGATGTCGGCACCATGCTGGAAGGCCTCGATCATGGTGGCGTCCCGCGAGAGCGCAGCCATGACGCGGAGCTCGATTTGCGAGTAATCGCAGGAAAGGATTTCAAATTCGAGACCAGCAACTTCGGATGCTCTTGGGACGAATGCCTTGCGGATCTTGCGCCCGGCCTCCGACCTTACCGGGATGTTCTGCAAGTTGGGGTCCGACGAGGCGAGCCGTCCGGTGGCGGCGACGAGCTGGTGAAAATGCGTGTGGATGCGGCCAGTCTCCGCGACGATGTGCTGCGGCAGCGCGTCGAGGTAGGTGTTTTTCAACTTGGTGGATTCGCGCCAGGCGAGGATGTCGGCGATGATCGGGTGCTTTCCTTCGAGCGTGGCCAGCGTTTGCTCGTCGGTTTTGTATTGGCCGGTCTTGGTCTTCTTCGCCTTGTCGGCGAGTCCTAACTGGTCGAACAATATTTCGCCGAGCTGTTTGGGCGAGGCGATGTTGAACGAGCGGTCGGCGTGGCCGTGGATGGATTTTACGAGGGCGTCGATCTGGATCTGCAACTCGTCGCCGATGGTGCCGAGCGCCGCGGGATCGATGCGGATACCTTCCATTTCCATATCTACCAGCACAGGTAACAGCGGCCCCTCGATGTCGCGGAGGATCGGCTCCTGGCCGGTCTGTTGGAGCAGCGGGCGGATTTTTCCGGCGAGTTGCAAGGCGACATCCGCATCCTCGGCGGCGTATTCGGCGAGAATGGCGAGAGGGATGGCGGTGATGTCGAGGTTGCGGGAAATCTTCGTTTTCGCCGCGTGGGCGAAGAGGTCGAGCGCGCTGGAGGCTTCCAAGTCCGGCTCGGAGTTCGAGATGTCGGCGAGCGCCACCGGCGTGTAACCCAGCAGAATTTCTGATAGATAATTCATTGAGTGCCGCCGCTCGGGGGCGACGAGGATATCCGCCAACATGGTATCGAAAAAGGGCCCTGTGGCCTGGATGCCGTGGTGATGGAGGATGGATAAATCGAACTTGAGGTTGTGCCCGGTTTTTTCCGCGGATGAGGTCAGGATGGACGTTAGATCCGCCCGCTGCACTTCCAGATCGGTGGTGGGAAGATACCACGCCTCATGCGGTTTCCAAGCGAAGGCGATTCCTAGCAGCGTGGCCTCGAAGCGGTCGAGGCCGGTGGTTTCCACGTCGAAGCAGAATGCCGCTTGTTGCGCGAGCTCGGCGAAGAGGCGGGCCTGGAGTTCCGGGGTGTTGGCGAGATGATAGGTGTGCGCGACGTCGCGGATGGTTTTAAAGGTCTCAAAAAGGGTGGGTTCCGCTACCGCGGTGCTTGTCTCGCCAGGAATGAGTTCTGCACTCCCGTTCGGGGTAAATAGCCGCTTGGTGAGGGTGCGGAATTCAAACTCGTTGAAGAGGACTTTGAGCGCCTCGTCGTTGCGCGGCGAGAGGATGAGATCGTCCCATGTCACCGCGATCGGCACGTCGATGATGATGGTGGCAAGTTCCTTTGATAGAAGCGCCTGTGCGGCGTAAGTGGCGACGTTTTCCTTTTGCTTGCCCTTGAGCTTCGCGCTGTTGGCGATGAGGTTTTCGATGGAGCCAAACTCCGCGATGAGCTTCTTCGCGGTTTTTTCGCCGATGCCGGGGATGCCGGGGATGTTGTCCGCCGCATCGCCCCAGAGGCCGAGGATGTCGATGACCTGTGACGGGCGCTCGATCTCCCAGTTGCCGAGCATGGTCGGCAGGTCGATGACCTCGTGGTCGGAGCCTTTGCGACCGGGCTTCCACATGCAGGATTTTTCGGAAATGAGCTGTGCAAAATCCTTGTCCGGCGTGACCATGAAACACTCGAAGCTGTCGACTTCCGCGCGCTTCACCAGCGTGCCGATGATGTCGTCCGCCTCGAAGCCATCGACCTCGAGCACCGGCAGGTGGAAGGCGCGGCAGAGGTTTTTCACATGGGGAATGGCCGCGGCAAGTTCCTCCGGCATTTCGTCACGCTGCGCCTTGTAGGCGGGGAAGAGGATGTGGCGCGGTGTCGGCGCGGAGGTGTCGAAGGCCACGCCGAGGTGCGTCGGGTTCTCCTTTTCCAAGATCGAGAGCAGGGTGTTGATGAATCCGTAGAGAGCGGATGTATTGACCCCTTTTGAGTTACGGATGGGATTTTGAATAAAGGCGAAATGTGCCCGGTAGATCAAGGCCATGCCGTCGAGCAAGAAAAGACGTTTCATGGGCGGAGCTTGGGGGAGCTTTTCCGCAGAGTCCAGAAGAGTGCGTGCCTCGTTGATCCCGCACAATGCTGTCAGATTTCGGCACGAAGAGGAGACACACCGCAGATGAACGCCGAAGGCTGGGCTCGACTCACGGTGGGAATACCATAGCGTGAGGCGCCACTCCACGAAGTCCGACCCCAATGCGCACCCTGTTTATTTTTCTGATCTGCCTCAGCATCGTTCTGAGCACCGCCGCCAGTGCTGAGATGCGCGTCTGGACCGATGTCCAAGACCGGAAAATCGAGGCAACGCTGGTGCGGGTGGAGGCGGAAACGGTCGTTCTGAGACTCAAGGACGGGCGTGAGCTTCCTTATCCGCTCGCCAAGCTCTCGCCCGCAGACGGTCGCTACGTTGAGGAGACGTCTGCGAATCGCGGTCCGGAAGCTGCCGGCGGCGGGGATTTGCCCGAGTCACTCAATTTCCGAGACCCGTGGCCGGAGCGCATCAAGTTTTCCGAAGATCCGGAAATCAACACGATCGAGGAAGACTCGGAGAAAAAGCGCTTTGTTTACGAGAGTGCAAACTATCGCTATGTCTGCGACGTGCGGCTTTCCCAATCGGTGGTCAAGGGTTTCGCCGTCATGTTCGAGGCGACCCACCTATATTGCCGGACGCTGCCGCTGGGAATCAACGGCGACAAAAAAGAGGATGGAAAGCATCTGATTTTACTGTTCGAGGAGTTTGCGGACTATGTGAAAGCGGGTGGGCCGCCCGGCAGCGCCGGAGTGTTCATCGGCGGGCGTGGGGTGGTGATGGTGCCGCTCAGCAGCCTCGGCGTGCGGCCTGTGGGCAGCGGCTACATGCTCGACCGGAACAAGAGCAACAAGACGCTGCCTCACGAACTCACCCACCAGCTGACGCCAAGTGCCTATTTTGCATCTGGCTCGATGGGCTGGTTTTCCGAAGGACTCGCGGAGTATGTCGCGGTCACGCCGTATCGTTCGGGTGGCTACGCGGTGCGCGGTAACCAAAAGGCGATTTTCGACTACGCCACCGGCTACGGTGCCAAGGGGATGGGCGGCCGTGGGCTAGGCACCAAAATCAAGCTGCCCGCCCTGAAGAATTTCATGCTGCAGAGCTACCCCAGCTTTCTCAGTGGGGCGCAGATCAATTATGGCTGCGGGCTGCTGATCACGAATTATTTCTTCCACCTGGATGGGGACGGCGATGGCAAGCGGATCAAGACCTTTCTCAAGGCGCTTCATGACGGCAAACAGGGCGAAGACGCGTTGGCCTATCTGCTCGACGGACGAACATTTGAAGAGCTCGAAAACGATGTGGTGAAGGAGTGGAGACGCAAGGGCGTGACTTTCACCTTTGCCAAAGCCACCGGCGGTGGCACCGATTAGGTTAGATCCGCTCGACCAGCCAAAAGCCGCCAGCCAGGGCGATGACGAGGCAGCCGACCACCCGTGCGGGCGGATAAAAGCGGCTGCGGTGCCAGCCAAGCGTCAGACACCAAGCGGCAATGAGGACCGCGACCTGGGCCACCTCGACTCCGAGGTTCGCAGCCAAAAGCGATGTTAGAAAACCCTCACCAGGCCCGAGCCAAACCGAGAGAGCGTCGGCGAATCCGAGCCCATGGATCAGACCGAAGCCAAAGACGAGTAGCAGCCGCAGGCCAGCCCGCGTCTTGCGGACGGGGCGGAGATTTTCCAGAGCAACGACGATCAGGCTCAGCGCGATCACCGGTTCCACCCACTCGCCGTGGAGTTGCAGGATATTCGCTGCGGCCAGCCCGAGGGTGACGGTGTGCGCGACGGTGAAGGCGAGCGACTGCCACAACAGCGGACGCAATCTTCTTTGATAGAAAAACAGGCCCATGACGAACAACACGTGGTCGAGGCCCAGAGGCAGCACGTGGAGGAATCCTTGGCGGAATGATTCAAGCCACGGCGCGCGGCCGGCGGCGGTCTCGTCTTCCGCCGGCAGCGGCCCGGTTTCTCCCGGCTCCAGTGAGAGGTAGCCTGCGGGTTTTCCCGGGAGTTTCAGCACCAGGGTCGGTCGGGGGCCGTCGCTCCAGGCGATTTGCGCGCCGCGCGCGAGGGGCGCGAGGGGCGTGCTGCCAGACAGTCGGACACGAAAATACGCGCCGTCGTTAAGCAGCGTGGGAAAATCCGGCGGGCTGCTGGAAAAGTCGATGAACTCGGCCTGCCACGCCACCACTTCCCCGTCGGAGATAAATCTCACGCTTTCGCGCAGGTAGCGCTCGGCCTCCCGCCGCAAGAGTGGCCAGCCCGCTTCGCCAAGCCCCACCAACCAATCCCGCGTGGGGGCTGGAATTTCGCTGTCGCCGCGCCATTCGGGCACGGCATATCCGGCGTCGAAAAACACCTCCAGCGCCCACGGCGAGCCGGGTTTCCATTGGGAGAAAATTTGCGTGACGACATGGCCCACGGCAGAAATCGCCAGTGCGATCCAGCAGATCAGGCAGCGCAAAAGTGGATTCACGCCGCGTTGTCGCAGGTTCAGGAACGGGTTTCAAATCGCAAGTCGGTTAAGAGGCGCATCGCTTGTTTCCGTGGTCCAAGAGCTGACGGTCCATGTGTGTGGGTTGTTGTTCACGTAAGCAAAACTACTGACACGGGAGAAAGGGAACTACCGACAGTGGAAAAAGCAGAAATGCGCTGTCACCCGTGATTTTTTGGGCGATACTGTTTCATGGACACGTTCCAAAAGCTTTCGTCCAAGTTCCGCAAATGTGGGTTGCGGTAGGGCGAAAAAGAAGCGCCGCCTTTCCGGGGGGGAGGGCGGCGCGATCTTTTTCCGAGGGTTTTTCCGCGTTTTTCTCCGGCTTGCCCGATCACTTCGCGCCCGCTAGCCTACGGCGCGGATGACCGAAGAACCTCAGGAAGCAGAGCCAAGTCGGCGACAGTGGGTAGGGTTCTGGAGTATGATCATCCAGCAGACGCAAAACGCGTTCAACGACAAGCTCGCCCAGTTCACGCTCATTCCGCTGGGGGGCGCGGTGGGCTTCATCCTGCTGATTCCGCTGGGCCAGGGGGTGCAGATCGACGTGCCCTCCGCCGCGGGATTGATGATCGCGCTGCCGTTCATTCTTTTCGCCCCGGTGGCGGGCTGGGTGAGCGATCGATTTTCCAAACGGGACGTGATGCTCGGTGCGGCCATCGCCCAGGTGGGGGTGCTGGCGTGGATCACCTTGGCGGTGATGATGAAAAGCCTGCCGCTTGCCCTGTGGGGGTTTTTCGCGCTGGCGGTGCAATCGGCGTTTTTCAGTCCGGCGAAAATCGGCATCAACAAGGAGTTGGTCGGCTCGAGGCACCTCGGATTCGCGGCGGGAATCCAGCAGATGACGGCGATGCTGGCGATCCTCGCCGGCCAGATCGTGGCCGGCTGGTGGTTTGACCAGCGTTTCCGCGAATCGGGCGGGCTGCCGGAGATGGCGTGGGGTGCCGCGCTCGGGCCGCTGCTGGTTTTATCGATTTTGGCCTTGCCGGCGCTGGCGCTGGCGCTAGCCATCCCGCGGGTGCCAGCCCAAGGCAGCCCGAAGCTCACCGCGCGGCTGGCGGTCAGCCATTTTGTCCATTTGAAAAATCTCTGGAGCGACGTTGCGCTGCGGCGGGCCTCCTTTGGTGTGGCGTTTTTCTGGGGCTTCGCGGCGTTCATCAATCTATGGTCGGTGAAACTCGCCGCGGTAATTACCGGCGGCGGAGAAGGCTTCGGCACGCTCTCGTCGCTTTTCATGGCGGCCGCCTCGCTCGGGATGGCAGCCGGGTTTGGCGTCGCGTCGTTCCTGCTGCGCAGACGGATCGAACTCGGCTGGGTGCCTGCCGCCGGGGTGGTGATGACTTTGGCGGCGGTGGCGATCGTGTTCACGGATCCGGCTTCGTTGCGGGGGCTGGCCATCGCGATCCTTGATCCGGAGCTCTCGGTGTTGGCGTTCAGGGATCCGGGAGGCGGGGCGTTTCTGGGCTTGCTCGGCGTGCTGGCATTTTCCGCCGCGGTTTTCCTCGCGCCGCTCAATGCGTGGATGCAGGACCGCTACCCGGCGGCGAAGCGCGGCGCGCTGCAATCCGCTGTGAACCTGCAGGATTGCCTCGCTGGGGTCATCGCCGTGATCGCGTTGGCGCTGCTGGAATATGCCGCCCGCACCGCCGGAGTGGCGACGATCCATGGGTTCCGCTTTGAAATCGTGTTCATCGGCGTGGTGTGCGGGGTGATGACCTTGTTTATCCTGCGTCTGCTGCCGGCGGATTTTATTCGTCTGGTTGGGGGGATCGTGATCCGCAGGATCTATCGCATCCGGGTGCTGCATCCGGAGCGTCTTCCGGCGGCGGGTGGCGCGCTGCTGTTGCCCAACCACGTGAGTTTCGCCGACGGATTTTTCATCAGCGCGGCCTGCCCGCGGCCGGTGCGCTTCGTGATGGACGAGGCATTCATGGCAAGCCGCGCGATCCGGGTTTTCACCCGCATTTTCCACACCGTGACGATCCGCCGCGACCAGCCGCGGGAGGCGATTCGGATCACCATTGAAGCCCTGAAAAGTGGCGATGTGGTGTGCTTGTTTCCGGAGGGCCAGATCACCCGCACCGGCACGCTTTGCGAGCTGCGGCGGGGGTTCGAGTTGATTGCCAAAAAGGCCGGGCACCCCTTGGTTCCGCTCTGGTGCGACGGCGCGTGGGACACGGTTTTCTCCTTCGCGGGTGGCCGATTTTTCCACAAGCGCCCCCACCGCAGGCCCGGCGGGATGCTGCTGTCGCTGGGGGAGGAAATCGCGCCAGAGGCCGCGGACCTGACCCGCGTGCGGGACGGGCTGATGGCCTGTGCGGCGGCGGCCATCGGCGAGCGTTTCGAGTCGCCCCGCTGGAAGCAGCGGATCCCGGCGGGCCCTCCGGCAATGGTGGAAAATTTCCGTGCCTGCGATGAGCCCGCACGCCGGCGGCTGTGGGCCAACGGCTATCAAATCAGTCAGATCAACGCGCTGCGGCGGCGGCAGTCGTTCCATGTTCTGGCGGCGGATCTTGCGGACCTGGATCTGCCGGGCCTGTTTCTCGCTTTCCCGGATCTCGACCGGGCCCGGATGGAAATCCGCGAGACTCCGGAAAGCGGCGTGTGGATCGGCGGCAGCCATTTGCGTGGAATTCTAGAAACCGCGGGAAATGGCGGGGTCGGCGAGTTTTACGATTTTAGCCAGCGCGCGTGCGAGCCGCTGCTCCGGCCTGGATTGCTGCATTTGCCCTGCCTCGCCATCGGGCAGGTGGTGATCGCCATGTCGATGCCCGACCCGCCTCTGCCAGCCGATGAGATCCAGCGGGGAAACAAGCCCGGCACCTGGGGCAGGCTTCTGCCGGGCTGGTATTTGCGGGGATCGCGCGTTTACGGCCCGGCCGCTCCGGCCGCTGGCATCGAGCTGCCGGAAACCGCGTTTCTGGATGCGGAAGGGTTCTTTTGTCCCGGTCCGGGCAGGAAAATTTGAATCAATATCGATTGAGGTCCGTCTGGATTAGGGAAGCTTTTTCACAGGAGGACACCATGCACTTAAAAAAATTCTCAATCATCGGACTGATCGCGGCGCTGGCGTGCGGAGGCTGGGCTTGGAACCCGGGGCAGGCGCTGGGGCAGCAGGCGGGGGCGGCCGAGGGCTATGAAGTGATGACGCGGGGGCCTGTTCACGAGGCATTTGCCGGTACCATCACCTTTGATCCGGAGCCGGGGATTGTCGTGAAAATCGCGTCGCCGGAGCTGATTGAGGAGCTCCCGCCGGAGCACCGGCCGGTGGGCGAGAATGTGACTTGGATCCCCGGTTATTGGGGATGGGACGAGGAGCAGGAAAATTTTTTATGGATCAGCGGGATTTGGCGGAATTTGCCGCCCGGTCGCGAGTGGGTGCCGGGCTATTGGTATGAGGTGGTGGGGGGATACCAATGGATTTCAGGATTTTGGGAAGATGCGGCGCTCACCACGGTTTCTTATTTACCGGAGCCGCCCCGCAGCCTGGAAGCCGGCCCGAGTGTGGTGGCCGTTTCCAACGAGCAAATCTGGATTCCTGGCACCTGGATCTGGTATGAAACGCGGTATGTCTGGCGCGCCGGATACTGGACCGCACCCCGGGAAAACTGGAGCTGGACCCCGGCCGTTTACCGCTGGACACCGCGCGGCCATGTTTACGTGGACGGCTACTGGGATTATCCGGTCGCCACTCGCGGGGTCTTGTTCGCGCCGATTTATTTCCACCAGCCAATCTACACACGCCCGGGCTACTTTTATCGCCCCGTCACGGTGATCAACATCAACATTTTCGTGAACCACCTGTTTCTGAGGCCGAGCTATTCTCATTATTATTTCGGCGATTATTACGCCCTGAGGTATCGCGACCGCGGGCTTTATCCGTCGTATCATTACCACACGGTCCGTCGTGGTTATGACCCGATTTACGCCCACAGGCGTTGGGAGAACCGGCATGACCCGCTCTGGGATCAAGGTCGGCGCGAGTATTTCGAACAGCGCCGCGACAATGAAAGCGCCCGTCCGCCACGCACCTGGTCCGAGTTAAGCGCGCGTCCCGAGCGCGAGCGTCGCGGAGGTGACACTGACCTCGCCCAGCGCCTCGACCGCGTTGTCGAGGATCGCAGCGAAGGCGGGCAGCGTTTCCAAACCGTGGCCGCCGCGGACCGGGAACGCTTGGTTAACCAGCGTGAGGATGTCCGCAAATTCCGCGAAGAGCGCCGCAGTCGCGAAACTCGCGTCGCCCGTCCGCCGCAGGAAGCCGCGACGGAGGAAGTGCCCCGCGTCGCCCGCACCGAAACAAGGCGCTCGCCCATCGCATCGCGCCCCATCGAGCGGACTGCGGACAGGACGACGGCGGGCAGGCCAAGCCGTGAAACTCCGCCAGCAAGCTTGGACGGAGGCGAAACCGCCACTCGCCAAACACCGAGGACTCGGGAAGACCGCCCTGCGGCGATGCCCCGTCCCCAACGCCAAGCCGAACCGCAAACCCCGCGCAGGGCAGATCCGGCGCGGGAGCGCGAGGCAAGCCCGCGGGCGGATCGCCAAGGGGCGCCTCAGCCTGAGCCACAAGTGCAGCCACAAGTGCAGCCACAAGTGCAGCCACAAGTGCAGCCACAAGTGCCGCCACGCGAGCGGGCCCGTGAGGTCGCCCCACCCGAGCGGAGAACTCTGACACAGCCCGAGCGTCGGATGGCTCCTCGTCCAACGGTTAGGGAAGCCGCTCCCGAGCCTCAAACCGCCAGTCCCGCAACACCTGCCGAACGTCGACAAGTTACCCCGTCGCCCCGCCGCATCGAGTCGGCCCCGCGCGTCGCACCCACCACTCCGCAGGTCCAATCCCAGCGGCAGGTCCAACCACAACGCCAAGTTGAGCCGCAGCGGCAGGTCCAACCACAACGTCAAGTTGAACCACAACGCCAAATTGAACCCCAACGCCCGATCCAACCCCAACGTCAGGTCCAACCCCAACGCCCGCAGGTCCAGCCGCAACGCCAGGTTGAGCCGCAACGCCAAGTCCAACCGCAACGCCAGGTCCAACCGCAACGGCAGGTCCAACCGCAACGTCAGCAACTCCAGCCATCCGCGCCCCGCGCGGCGCCACCACAACGGTCGAATCCGGCCCCCGCGCGGCCCGACCGCCGGGCAGATCCTCGGGCCGAGCAGGAGCGGGTCCGGCGCAGCTTTTGAGGCACCGCTCAAGTGAAGCGTGGCGCTCCGGCACAATCACATGAAAAAGCCAGACCAGCCGCTTGCGCGCTCTCGAGGCTGATCATCATTACCGCATATCACAGCCACAGCTTCGAGTTCTTGCCGATGGAAGGCGACTTTGCCCCCAGCCTTGGTTTTAACATCCATGCAGGTCGATTGCATCGCCATGGAGGGTCTTGACGTGGATCCCCATCTTTTTCTGAATCAGTTGGAAGTGGGACATTTCTTCGGGGCTAACCAGCGAGATGGCATGGCCGGGAGATTCCGCGCGGCCGGTCCTGCCGATCCGGTGGATGTAGTCCTTGGGCGAGCGGGGCAGTTCGTAGTTGATGACGCAGGGGAGAAACTCGATGTCGATGCCGCGGGCGAGTAGATCGGTGGCGACGAGAACCGGGAGTTGGCCGGACTTGAATTGCTGCAAGGTGTCGCGCCGCGTTTGTTGGCCGAGTTTGGAGTGCACTGCGGCGGCGTAGATTCGGTTCTTAAGGAGCTTGTTGACGATCGCGTCCGCCTTGAGCGTGGAAGAGGCGAAGACGAGGACTTGTTTCAAATCCCCCTGCTTGATGAGGTAGCGCAGCAAGGGGCCTTTTTTCTCCTCGGAGACCAGATAGGCGAGCTGCTGGATCAGGTCGGTGCCGGCACTTTCCTCGGTGATTTTGATCACGCGGGGGTGCTTGAGCCACGCCTGCTGGATCAGGCCGAGATCCTCGCTGAGGGTGGCTGAAAACAACAGATTCTGCCGCTTGGGGGGAAGCAGGGCGAGGATTTGATCCACCTCGTCCTTGAATCCCAAGTTTAACATCTTGTCCGCCTCATCGAGCACCAAAACAGCGATGGAGGATAGGCGCAGCGCATTTTTTCCCACCAGCTCCAACAGCCGCCCCGGGGTGGCCACCAGGATGTGCACGTTTCCGACCGCCTGCATCTGCGGGTTGATGGAAATGCCGCCATACACCGCGAGGCATTTCAGATTTTCTGTTAGAAATGGGGTGAACGTGTCGAAAACCTGCCGGACCTGCTCGGCGAGTTCGCGGGTCGGCACCAGGACGAGCACTGTCGGTTCCCGGTGGCGGGAGGCACCGGCTTGCTGGAGCCGCTGCAGGATCGGCAAAACGTAAGCCGCGGTTTTCCCCGAACCGGTTTTGGCAATACCCAACACATCCACGCCGTCGGCCACGGCGGGGATCGCCTCCTTCTGGATCGGGGTCGCTGCCGTAAAGCCCTCGGCGGCGAGAGCTTTAAGTAACTGGGAGGAGAGGCCGAGCGGGGTGAAAGACATGGCTTGAGGAAGGGGTGATGGCGTAGGTTCCTGAGGACGAAACGTTCTTGAGGCGCTGACGAATAGCAAGGCCGATGCGCCAGCCCCAACGTCGTCGTATTTTTGCGTTGGTGCGTTCATCTGTCTTCATCTGCGGTTTATTTTCCTCTTCATGGGTCTAAACCGACAGGACTGGGCGTCTCGCCCGCTTGGTTGCGGCAAGGTGAAGAGCAAGCCGCTGCTACGAGATCCGGCGGATCAAGCTTGAATGGATTCGGATGGGAGGCTCCGGGCAGGATGCCCGGGCCACGTCTCAGACGTAATGCAGTTCGGCGGCCTTCGCGTCGATCGAGGCCTCGTTATCGAGGAGTTCCTGGATCGGGTCCCAGCGGCCAGAGAGCAGCGCTTCGCGTGCGGAGTCCGGCATGGTCACAGCGATGTCGAGCCCGCTGGTGGTGCGCACCTTGAGCGCGGCCACGTCGATGGTTACCTCGACGGTTGGATCGGCCTCCACGGCATCGCGGATGGCGGCGATGTCTGCGGCGCTGGCCATCACGCAGGGCATCGCGAGGGTGGTGGAGTTACCGTAGAAAATTTCCGCGAATGACTCGGCGATGCAGCCGTTGAAGCCGTATTTCCGCAAGGACTGCGGGGCATGCTCGCGGGATGAGCCGCAGCCGAAATTCTCACCGGCGACGAGGATGGAGGCCGAGCTGAATCGCGGATCGTTGAGGGGATGATCGGTTTTTTCTCCGGTCTCGGAATTGAAACGCACGTCGTAAAACGCGAACTCTCCGAGGCCGTCGAAGGTGACACATTTCATGAAGCGCGCCGGGATGATGCGGTCGGTATCGATATCCGCGCCAGGAATGAAAACTGCGCGGCCAGTGACGAAAGGAACGGGATCAAGGGCCATATTTTTGGTAAATGCTGAAAACTGAAAACTGAAAACTGAAAAGAGATCAGGCGACGGCGGCCGGATTTTTCAGTGTGAAAAGCTCGCGGGCATCTGCGATGCTGCCGGTGATCGCGGCGGCGGCGACCATCACAGGCGACATCAGAATGGTGCGGCCGGTGGGCGAGCCTTGGCGGCCTTTGAAATTGCGGTTCGACGAGGAGGCGCAAAGTTGGTCGCCGATGAGCTTGTCTGGGTTCATCGCGAGACACATCGAACACCCTGCGGCGCGCCACTCGAAGCCCGCGGCACGAAAAATTTCCGGCAGACCTTCCTGCTCGCACTGGATGGCAACAATCTGCGAACCGGGAACGACGATGGCCGTCACGCCTGCGGCAACCTGGTGGCCGCGGATGTATCTCGCCACTTCGCGGAAATCGGAAATGCGGCCATTGGTGCAGGATCCAATGAAGGCGACGTCGATTTTCACGCCCTTGATCGGTGTGCCAGCGCCGAGCTTCATGTAGGCAAGCGCTTCCTCAATGGAGGATTTTTCCTGCGGCGTCGCCGCGGTGGCCGGGTCGGGGATGAACTCGGAAATGGAAATACCTTGGTCCGGGGAAATGCCCCAAGTCACCGTCGGCTCAATGTCGCCGGCGGCGATGCGGACGATGTCGTCGAAATGCGCGTCGGCATCCGAGGCGAACGAAAGCCAGCGGGCGGCAGTGGCGCTGAAATCCGCCATGTCCACGTAAGGACGGCCGCTGAGATAGGCGACGGTTTTCGCGTCCGGATTGACGTAGCCGCAGCGGGCACCGCCTTCGATGGACATGTTACAAACCGTCATGCGCTCTTCCATCGACATGCGATCGAAGACATCGCCGGCATACTCGTAAGCGTAACCGATGCCACCCTTCGCGCCGAGCTGACGGATGATGTGAAGGATCACGTCCTTGGCATAAACGCCGGGCGCGAGGTCTCCGTTCACCTCGATACGGCGGACTTTGAGCGCTTCCAAAGCGAGGGTTTGCGAGGCCAACACGTCGCGCACCTGGGTGGTGCCGATGCCGAAGGCGATCGCGCCGAAGGCCCCGTGGGTCGCGGTATGAGAGTCGCCGCAGGCGATGGTGGTCCCCGGCTGGGTGATCCCCTGCTCGGGCCCGACGACATGGACAATCCCTTGTTTTCCGGACGCAAGGTCGAAATAGGTCACGCCGAAATCATCGGCGTTTTTGCGCAGCGCCTGCATCATTTCCGCGGCCAGCGGGTCTTGGGGCGCGTCCTGGTTGATCGTCGGCACGATGTGATCGACGGTGGCGAAGGTGCGTTGCGGAAATTTCACCTTCAGCCCGAGATCGCGGAGCATGCCGAAGGCTTGTGGCGAGGTGACCTCATGGATGAGGTGCGTGCCGATGAAGAGTTGTGTGCGTCCGTCGGCGAGCGTGCCGACGGTGTGTGCGTCCCAGACTTTTTGGAAGAGGCTTTTTCCCATGGTGAAATTCCGGCCGAGGATAGCGGCGGGGCGGGAAATTGCGCACTGCGATTTAGAATGTCAAAGCCGCATGCAATTTCCTGCGTATAAACTGGCACCGCGGGTCACTGCGGAGCTCACATGAGCTCCATGGTTAAGCCGACAATGATGCTGGCGAGGAGGAGAAAGCCCGCCGTCGTAGCGACGATCATCAACCAGCTCTTTAGATCGCGGCGCTTGTGGATCGTCCCGTCCACCCATTCGTCCCATGACCGCTTGGGTGACCCACCGGAACGATGGTAGTGGCGGACTTTACCAACAAATCGGGTTTGCTTATCTGTTTGGAAATGACGTTTCATGGAAAAGAACTTGGTATTGAAGTCTATGCCTGCCCGTTATTTTTTAAAGTCACGATTTTCATCTGTTAGCGGAACCACCCGCACCTAAGAAAAAACGCTCCTCCGGGTGGTCGGAGGAACGCTTGATTCAGTTCGCCGGGCGAAAAGAGAAATGACAATTACTTCGTGTGACGCACTTCCGGAGTCGTGGTGGTCGTCGTTTCGATTTCTTGAAATTGGGGAAGCGGACGCAGACCGGGTGGTTTTACTTCACCGGTGCAGCAGCAGGAGGCGGTGATGAGTGCGCAAGCGGAAACGACGGCGGCGATAAGAATACGGATCATCTGGAAGTGACAGAATAGGATTTTAAGAAACGAAAAATGGCCCCACCCCCACGATGGGGGCAAGGCCATCCGCTGGGATCACTTGGTAGGAGCCACGTAAACTGGCTGGCTAGGTGCGGAACCCGCA
>JBBEEL010000084.1:0-20703 GCA_040880785.1 Akkermansiaceae bacterium
ACGTCTTGTGGACGGCGAGGGACCTGCGGGTGGGAGTGGATTGATGGGATCGCCGCAGGAGTTTCCGTCCCTTGTTATCCGCCACGGCAAATCACTCAGGGACGCTGGCTACCTCAGATCCGGGTTCGTTTTTTCCCGCCGCAGGAAAGTCACAGCACGGAGGATGGCGTCGAGCGTTGCGTCGAGGTGGCTCCCGAGGTCTTCGGCGAGGAAGCGGAGGACGTAGCAGCCGCTTTCCTGGAGCAGTGCGTCCTTGCGGCGGTCGCTTCGGTAGGCGGCAGGGTCGGCGAAATGCTGCGGGCCGTCGATCTCCAAGGCGAGCTTGAGATCCGCGCAAAAAAGGTCGATTTCCATTTCGCTCCAGCCGTCGAAGGGGATTGGCAGCTTGGTGTTCAGCTGGAACAGGCCGGCAGTTTCAGTTAGTGATTCCAAGCGCTGGAAAAGAAAGGCCTCGGAGGCGCTGCGGGCGCGCGAGTGGGCGATGGATGGCCGGGTGACTCCGACAAAAAGGTTCGCTAACGGGACATCCACGCCGTCGCGGACCAGGCGGCGGACGCTGGCGGCGTAGTCCCGCTTCCAAGCAGGATCGATGGGCAACCGCACCTCGTTCGGCCAGCCGGGAAGGGCGCTGGCGGGAAGCAGGATGGTGTAGCCGACGGCCTCGTAACCGGCGCAGCGTTTGTCAAACATGCGGGAAAGCATCGGGACATCGAGATCGGCGTAGTCGTGGATGCGCACTTCGAGTTTCCCGTCGTGCAGGCGGTGGAGACGCCCGGCGTATTGGGCGATGATGCCGCGCCAGGAAACCGGCATGGTTAGGAAAAGGGTGTCGAGGCGGGAATCGTCGAAGCCCTCTCCAACGAATTTCCCAGTGGCGATGACGACTCGGGTTTCGCTTTCCGGAATCTCGGCGAGTTTGGCGATCGCCTCGCGTAGAGACTTTTTTCCCATGCCGCCCTGCAGGACGATTACATGAGCGGCGTGCGGGCGGATCAAATCGGTGAGGGCGGCGACGTGCTCGGTGCGTTCGGTTAGCACCAGCGGCGAGCGACCCTCGCGCAGGGCGGCGGCCACGTCGTCGCGGATCATGAGGTTGCGCGACTCGGATCGGACGATCTCCGCGCAGAGGTTCTGGTATTCCAGCCGCCGGTCGGGATCGGGCTCGGCGGTGCTTCGCAGGCCGGTGGGACGGACGATGACCTGATGGGAAAACGGCCGGGCATCTGCTTGCTGTTTCGCGTCCACGCGGTGGCGGACGGGGCCGCACTGCATGAAAATGATCGGGTGGTGGCCGTCTTTCCGCGCCACGGTCGCGGAGAGGCCGAGGATAAACCGGGCTTTCGCACGGCGGGCCACGAGCTCGAAGCTTTGGGCGGACAGGTGGTGGCATTCATCGACTATCAGATGCCCATAGTCCGCCACCCGGTCATCGACGACGCCCTTGCGGACGAGGCTTTGGATGAGGGCGACATCGATGCCGCCGGTGAGTTTCTTGTGGCCGCCGCCGAGCTTGCCGAGCGATTTGGCGGGAATTTCAAGAAACGAGGATAGCCGCTCAATCCATTGTTCGAGGAGTTGCTGGCGGTGGACGAGCACGAGGGTGTTCACTCCGCGGGCGGCGATGAGCCAGGCGGCGAGCACGGTTTTGCCGAAGGCGGTGGTGGCGGCGAGGACGCCGGTGTCGTGGCCGAGCATCGCGGCGGCGGCGGCTTCCTGATCCGGGCGGAGAGTGCCTTGAAACCGCAGCTCCAGCGGGGTGCCAGCGACTCGCTCGTCGCGGATCCGGGTTTTGATTTTGAGCTTTGAGAAAAGGCTTTCGACTTCCTCCGCGCAACCTCGCGGCAGGCCGATGTGATCGGGAAGATCCTCCGCGCAGGCGATGACCCGCGGCTTTTCGTAAGTGGACAGGCGCATGGCCTGGGCGCGGTAGAACTCGGGATTCTGGAACGCGGCGAGCCGCAGCAGGCGGTTGCGGAGCGCGGGCGGCAGCGAGTTTTTTGCTAGATAAATCTGATCACCGAGGACCATCTCGATTTCCTCCGGCAGCAGGCCGGTGATAGATGCCTCGCGCGGGCGGCGCGACGGCGGGGCGTTCCATGGTTCCAGTTCGTCATCGGCCGTGAGGGCGAAGCGCACGCCGACGACACGGCCGCGGCTCTCGGCGTCGTGGGCGGTGGTTTCGACTTGTTCGCGGGTGAGCGGCCGGACCGCTGATAGGAATGCCCACGGGTCCGGATGCGGAGTGAAATTTTCGTCCAAAAAGAGGCTGTGGCCGTTCGCCCGCGGGCCTTTTTGCATGGGCAGGGCAATGAGATTTCCGAAGCCGCCCTTCGGCATGGTATCCTGATTGGGAAACAACCGGTCGTAAGACGCAAAGCCAAGTTCTGGCCTGCGCTCCATGGATTCCGTTAGAATATGGGAGCCGAGTTTTCGCGCGAGCGTGGCCGGGATGGCGTCGGCAAAAAACAACCAGATGTGCCCGCCTTGGCCGGAGCGCGAGCGTTCGAGAGCGGCGGGGATTTGCAGAATTTTGCACGTTTCCATCACCGCCCGCACGTCGTCTTGCCACGCTTCCTTGTCGAAATCCATGGCGAGGAAATAACAGGTCTCGTCGACGAGCAGCGGATAGACGCCGGCGACAAACTCGTTTCCCGCAGCGTCCCTGCCGGACAAATGCCGCCGCACCACCTCATCGGTCACCGGCAGGAAAGCGCGGTGGGGGCAGACGGCGCACTTGATTCGCGGCTTTTCACAAACCCCGCGGACCCACTCGTTGGCGCAGGCAGGCGCATAGCCCGTGCGGCCCGTGTTTTTGTTTTCGAAGCGGCGCGGATACACGTCCTCCCGCCCCCGGAACAGCGCGCGGAAAAGCGCGATCTTGTCGGCGGACGGGCTGCGCGCGTGGACGCCATTCATGCCTGAAACTGGCACGTCACCCCGTGCCTGTCGAGCGGGGGAAACCACGGGGCAGCAAGGGGCGGTCCCGCGGACCCGCTGTTTGCGGTCATTTGCGGTTAATAAGAGGCCGCAGGAGGTGAAACAGCGAAACTTCGCGGGCCTTCGGGAGTTTCTTCATCAGCCCTCGCCCATCATGCTCGCAAAAGCCCAAAACTCCTGGTCCCTGTTCGAAGCCGCGCATCTCCTGAATCGCGCAGGATTTGGCGGCAGCCCGTCGGAAATCCGAGATTTTCACGCCCTGGGCCGCAGTCAAGCCGTGGCATCGTTGTTGGCTCCCACCGAGACGCTCGACACCTTTCCCCTGCCCGCCTGGAACTCCAAAGAGCAACAGCACGAGGACAGGGCGGCCTTCCACGAGCAGCGCCGCAAGCAATCCGATCCCAAGCTGACTCCGGAAGAAGCCGACATCGCCCGCCGCCAAGCCCACCAAGAAATCCTACGCGAAAATCAACGCCGCGCCCTCGAAGCCCAAGGCTGGTGGTTCAACCGCATGCTCACGACCCGTGCCCCGCTGCGCGAGAAAATGACACTTTTCTGGCACGATCATTTCGCCACGTCCTATCAAAAAGTTAGGCTACCCACCCTCCTCATCCGCCAGAACGAGCTTTTCCGCCGCAATGCCTTCGGCAGTTTCCAGGAACTCACCCAGGAGGTCCTCGTGGATCCTGCCATGATGCTCTATCTCGACACTCAGGACTCGAAGAAATCCAAGCCCAACGAGAATTTTCCGCGCGAGATGATGGAGCTATTCACTCTCGGCGAGGGAAACTACACCGAAAACGACGTTAGCGAGGCTGCCCGCGCCTTCACCGGCTATCAGATCGACCGCCTGGACGGCACGGTCACCCATACGCGCCGCCAATGGGATGACTCGGAAAAAACCATCTTCGGGAAAACTGGCCCCTTCACCGGCAAGGACGTCATCAGCCTGATCTTCGAGAAAAAAGAACCCGCCCGATTCCTCTCGAGAAAACTTTGGGAATTCTTCGTCAGCGAGAGCCCTTCCGGCTCCACCCTGGAGAGTTTGGCAGACACTTTTCATCAGGCGGATTTTAAGATCGAGCCCCTGCTGCGCGAAATTTTCCTGTCGCGTGAATTTTACGCCGACGCCTCCATCCGCTCCCAGATCAAGTCACCGATCGTCTATCTGGTCGGACTCCTCAAGCAGCTCGAAATCACCCGTCCGCCCGGTGGATTCCCCATCCAGGGTCAGCAGCAGCTCGGGCAAGTCCTCTTCATGCCGCCCAACGTTGCGGGCTGGGACTGGGGCCAGGCTTGGATCAATACCAACACCCTGCTCAGCCGCTACAACCTCGCCGGAATGCTCACCAAAGGCTCCGGCAACACCTCGCGGGCGATGGAAAGACCACGCGGAGAAATGAGAGATATGGCAGATATGGGGGGGATGAATGAAATGGGGGGAACGCCCAAGCGATCCGCCCGCGGCTGGCAAGGCCCCGACTACGAGAAGATCGCCCCGCGTCCGCTCCGCGACGATCCTGCCGCACTCGTGGACTCGCTCATCTTTCGCTTTTTCCAAAGCCCCGTTCCCGACAAGGCCCGGCAGTCATTCATCGACTATGCCATCGCCAAAAAAGGCGTCATTTTCACCAACAAGGAAACCGCCGAGCTCTGCCACCTCATCCTCAGCACCCCCTACTATCAGCTCTGCTGAGAGCGGATCTCCAATCTCCAATCTCCAATCTCCAATCTCTAATCTCCAATCTCTAATTTCTAATCTCCAATCTCTAATTCCTAATCTCTGCCCATGAAAACCCGCCGCGATTTCCTCCGTTCCACCGTCCTCGGAGCCTCCGCCGCCTGGACCGTGCCGATGTTTGTCGAGCGCACCTTCGGCCAGCTCCACGACCAAGCCAAGGACCTCGCCATCCAGCCGGTCACCGGCAAGGACGACACCATCCTCATCGTCCTCCAGCTCGCCGGCGGAAATGACGGCCTCAACACGCTCGTCCCTTTCACCGACGACGCCTACCACCGTGCCCGCCCGCGCCTCGCCAAGTCGGAAAAACAGATCATCAAGCTCAGCGATCACCTCGGCCTCAATAATTCGCTGCCTTTCCTCGGCTCGCTCTTCAAGCAGGGCGACCTCGGAATCGTCCAAGGCGTCGGCTACCCGAATCCTAACCGATCGCATTTCGTCTCCACCTCCATCTGGGAAACCGCCGACACCAACAACCGCTCCAACACCGGTTGGCTTGGCCGTTATTTCGACAATGCCTGCCCCGGTTCTGATCCCACCGTTGGCATCAGCTTCAACAAAACCCAGCCCGAGAGCTTCGGCGCGACCCAGAACCCCGGCATTTGCCTCAACTCCCCCGAGCTTTACCGCTGGATCCACGGTGGCGGCCAACAAGCCCAGGCCGAGGAGTTTTTCTCTGATCTCAACCAGCCCGACAGCTTTGAATCCGACCACGACGACAGCCCCAGCGACGGCAGTTCCATCGCCATGCCCGGCGGCGGCAGAACCGGCGGCATCAGCGGCGAGGGCAATCTGGCCTTTCTCGAACGCGTCGCCCTCGATGCGCAGATCAGCTCGAAAAAAATCCTCGAGCTCGCCGCCAAGCACCGCACCAGCGTCCGCTACGACGGCACCCCACTGGCCCGGAATCTCAACCTTGTTTCCCGCATGATCGCCGGCGGTATGCCCACCCGCGTTTACTATGTTAGCCACGGCGGCTTCGACACCCACAACCAGCAAGTCAACTCCCACGACCGGCTCCTCGGCCAGCTCGACAGCGCCTTGAAATCTTTTTTCACCGACCTCAAGCAGCAGGGAAATGACAAGCGCGTCGTCCTCATGACCTTCTCCGAGTTCGGCCGTCGCGTCGCGGAAAACGCCAGCGCCGGCACCGACCATGGCAAAGCCTCCTGCCTCTTCCTCGCCGGTCCGGGCATCAAGGGCGGTCTCCATGGCAAGCACCCCAGCCTCACCGATCTCGCCGCAGGCGACATCCAGCACAACGTCGATTTCCGCAGTGTCTACGGCAGCGTCCTACAAGACTGGCTCAAGGCCCCTGCTCTCAAACCCATCCTCGGCGCCGACTACCCCAAGCTCAGCCTCATTGGCTGACTAAGAACGATTTGAGGGATCAGTGGACTCATGCGCCGTGTTCCCATGGGTTAACAAGGGAGATGCCGGTGGCGGCGAAGTCGGCGGTGTTGCGGGTGGCGAGGGTGAGGCCGTGAATCTTGGCAGTGGCAGCGATAAGGGAATCGTTCGGACTCAGACGGTAAACCGCGCGATATACGGCCGCCTGCAGCGCGGTTGAGATTTCAATACCAAGCATGCGGTGATGAAAGCCGGGCAGGACGGTGTTGATGAGCCAGCCATCCAACTCTTCGGCGAATGCCGGATCTTTTCGCCGCACCATGTGGACGCCCTTGCGGATCTCCAAAGGGGTCACGACGCTGATCCACATTTCATCGCCAAGGTGATTGTGCTGCCATTGGTCCACCTCCGGGTGAATCCGACCGATCTTCCGGAACTCCGAGACGGTGACGGTATCAATGAGGAACGCATTCACGGGAATAGAGTCGGGCGTTCGACTTCCCTATTGCGGTCGGGGAGGTCGAAGTCCCGATCTGCAGTGGCGGGGTCGCCCAGGCGTTCGGAGAGGGTTTTCCGGTCGGGGTGACGACGCGCGATCTCCACGCGCAACAGCTCCGCGACCCACTGGGAAAGGGATTGGGAGCGTGCGACCGCCCGGTGCCTCGCTTCGTTGATCAATTCGTCGGGTAGTTTGATGGTGACGTTCATGGGAGTAGGATCGTTTTTCGTGCAACACGATTATACGAAGCGTCCAGCGCGTCAAGCTACCAGCCCTCCGTTGATTTCTTCGATCAGTTCGTGGCCGCAGGATTTCCGAGGTCCGGGCGGTTGTTCCGGAGCACCGTCTGAGGATTTCGGTCGAAGCGGTGAAGTGAGCGGGCGGAAATAAATAAAATGAATTCTTGCCACTTCGGCCTGTTTGAGGTTAGTAACGGTTTCGATCGGACGGCGAAAGTTTTGCTCCTATCGCTCTTTGTTTGATCTGTGACGCCATGATCTGGGAAAGTGTTGAATTATCATGGCGTCATTAGAATTGAATCAAATGGATATCTACGTGGGCAATCTGCCCTACACTGCTACTGAAGGAGATGTTTCTGGCCTCTTCGCCGCTTTTGGACCTGTTGAACGGGTGAAAATCATTACCGACCGTGAGACCGGGCAATCCAAGGGATTCGCATTCGTGACTCTCGGTGACCAAAGCCAATTGAACGCAGCCATCGAGGCTCTCAATGACTACGACTACAACGGTCGTGCACTTCGCGTGAACGCTTCCGAGCCGAAAGAATCCCGTCCAAGCGGCGGTGGTGGCGGCGGATACGGCGGCGGCGGCGGCGGCTACGGTGGTGGCGGCGGCGGTGGCTACAAAGGTGGTGGCGGCGGCGGCTACAAAGGCGGCGGCGGCGGCGGTGATCGCCGAGGCGGCGGCGGTGGCGGCGGTCGCTGGTAAGCCAACGTTTCCCTAATACGTTTTCAAAAGCGCCCGATCCTCTTCACCGGGGATCGGGCGTTTCTTTTATTCAGTCGCCGAGCTGCTCGAAGATGCTTTCGTAGTAGCCACTGTAAACGCCGACGATTTTCCACGCGACGAACAGGAGAATGAAGAAATACAGCACCTTCGGCAGCATCAAGGCGGCGGATTTCATGCTCGACTCCGCGTCATCCTGAAACAGCTTTGACCAACGGGCGAGGTCGGTGTCGAGGGTGCCGGCCTCCTCACCGGTAGCATAGGATCGGGCGAAATTTTTTGGAAATGCCGCTTCGGCAAGGAACCGCGGGCCGAGCGGCTGGCCGGTCTTCGCCAGCGCGACGAGCCGGGCCCCCGCCTCCCGCACCATGCCGCTGCGCGAGGCCTCCGCCGCGATCCCGGCGGTTTCGCTCATGGAAATCCCGGCCAGCACGCAGGAGTGGTAAACCTTGCAAAATCGTGCCATCGCCAGGTTGCGCCGCGCCTTGCCCACCCAAGGAATCCGGTTGATCAAGCGGTCGATCCCGGCATGTTCCGGGGCCAGCTTGAGCACCGCGCGAAGGGCTAAAACCACGAGAAACGCGATCCCGTAAACCACAAACAAAGTCATCACCAGACTGCCGAGAATCTCACCGGCGCTCATTTCACCCTGCATCAGCGCCGCCGGGACGATCCCGATGAATATCCCGAGGTGAAGGATGATGATCGGGTAAATGAGCCCCATCACGACTTCCCGGCGGGCGGAAGCCACCATGCCGAAGTAATCCGCAAGGTGCTGGAAGGCGGGTGCCAGTTTCCCGCCGCGCTCGCCGGCACCGATGATGCTGCGTTCCAACGGGCTGATGACCTTGGGGTCCTTTCCGAACGCGGAGGTGATCGACTCCCCCGCATCGAGCCCACGGTTCAGGTCCCTGAGCAGCGCCGCTTGCGCCGCGGGAAGGCGGGTGTCCGCCAGCACCGCCCCGGCGCGGCGGATGTCGAAGCCCGCCTCGAGCAGCTTGGCCATCTCTGCGTAGAAAAGATGTTTGTCGGTGGCGCTCGGACTCATTGCAAACCCAGCGATAGCCGCCGCTGCGGGCCATACCAAGAATCAAAGTCAGGATTTGTGAGAACGGGTGGCGGGTGCCTTGCTGCGTCTCTCCTGCCACACTTGGGACCATGGCTTTTCACCATGTTCATCCGTGGCGTAGTAAGCGGAAAAGCCAATCGCGGCAAACCACAGGAACGGAACAAGGATCAACGACAGACCGAAGGTCGCCAAGCTCAGCCAGAGCGCGACGAAGATCATCAGCGCATTGCCACCGATCAACAGCCCGAGGCCAGCCACATAGTGGTGCTTGTAGAGGTGCCCCAGCCCCGGGATGACGCTCAGCAGCGCCGCGATCTTGTTCCGGTCCACTCTTTTCCATGCGTCGAGGAGCTCATTCATGGCGGTTCAATGGGATGAAAAGTCACTTATAATCTGCCAACGGTTTGTGCCCCGCGCAAGTTCAGAGGCAAAAAACGCCACCGCCCTTGCGGTCCGCCGGTCCGGCGGCTACCGCTTTCCCCATGCCGCTGTTGACGAAGGATTTCGACTACCACCTGCCGCCCGAGCTCATCGCCGCCCGCCCGCTAGCCGAGCGCTCGGCCTCGCGGATGCTGATCGTCCACCGGGACAGCGGCCGCATCGAGCACCGGATGTTCCGCGACTTCCCCGAATACCTGCGGCCCGACGACCTGCTGCTGCTCAACGACACCAAGGTGATCCCGGCGCGGGTTTTTTCCGATGACGGGAAAAAAGAGCTGCTTTGCCTCGACCGGCTCTCGCCGCTGGAATGGCGTTGTCTGGTCCGGCCCGGGAAATTCATGAAAACCGGCCGCACCGTCACCGTCGGTGGGATTTCCGGCACCGTAATGGAAGTTTATGACAACGGCGACCGCCGCGTCCGTTGGGAAAGTCCCGTGGATCTTGACGCGCACGGCCACCTCGCGCTGCCGCACTACATGGGCCGCGAGGACGAACTGTCCGACCGCGAGCGCTACCAGACGGTCTTCGCACGCGAGGAAGGCGCCATCGCCGCGCCCACCGCGGGGCTGCATTTCACGCCGGAAATCTTGGCGGAAATCCCCCATGGATTTCTCACGCTGCATGTCGGCGTCGGGACATTCCGGCCGGTGAGCAGCGAGCGGGTCGCGGACCACGTCATGCATTCGGAGCGATACGTGGTGACCGCGGAAACCATCGCCAGGGTGAATGCCGCGGCCCGGGTCATCGCGGTGGGCACCACGGTCACGCGGGTGCTGGAGTCGCTCGGCCCGCGGCCGTTGCCGCCCGCGGAGCAGCGCGGCGAGACGGACATTTTCATCCACCCACCCTATCAATTCGGCGTGATTGGCGGGCTGCTGACTAATTTCCACCTGCCGCAAAGCACGCTGATCATGCTCGTCAGCGCCTTCGCCGGCCAGGAACTGGTGCTGGAGGCCTACCGGAAAGCCGTCGAGGAACGTTACCGCTTCTTCAGCTATGGCGATTGCATGTTGCTGGTCTGAGGTGAAACATCCGTGCCGATGAAACTGCTTTCCTGGAACGTGAATGGGATCCGCGCCGTGATCGGCAAGAATTTCGGCGAATTCGTCGGCACCGAGATGCCGGACATCCTGTGCTTGCAGGAAACCAAGGCCCGCGCCGAGCAAGTGCAGCTGCCGCTGGAAATCGCCGGATACCACGCGCACTGGAATTCCGCCAACAAGCCCGGCTATTCCGGCGTCGCGGTGTTCACCCGCGAGCCGCCGCTCAAGGTCGTCCACGGCTTCGGGATCGACGAACATGACACGGAAGGCCGCGTCCTGACGCTGGAATACCCGGATTTCCATCTGGTCAATGTTTACACCCCCAACGCGCAGGACGGCCTGCGCCGGATCGACTACCGGCTCGCCTGGGACGAGGTGTTCCGCCTCTACCTCGCCAGCCTCGCCCGCAGCAAGCCGGTGATTTTCTGCGGCGACCTCAACGTCGCGCACGAGGAAATCGACATCGCCCGCCCGCGCGAGAACCGCAATACCGCCGGCTTTTCGGACGCGGAACGGGCGAGTTTCGCCAAACTGCTGGACGCTGGATTCACCGATAGTTTCCGCCATTTCCATCCGGAACTCACCGGTGCCTACTCGTGGTGGTCCTACCGCGCCGGCGCCCGCCCGCGCAACATCGGCTGGCGCATCGACTACTTCGGCGTCTCCACCAGCTTCATGGGCCGGGTGGCCTCGGCGAGGATCCTGCCCGAGGTCCACGGCTCCGACCACTGCCCGGTGGAACTGGTGCTGGCGTGACGCCACCCTTTCGGATCCGCCGGAAAGCGGGTGCTTTGCGCGGTGCAGGGGCGTGGCCTCGCCTAGGGCAGCGGCTCCGCCCGTCGCTGGCCATTCTCAAACACCACCGTCTCGCGAAAGCCCGCGGCACGGGCAACTTCGATTGCTTTGGAAAAATCCCGTGCCACCTCGCCCGGAGCATGCGCGTCGGAGGAAATGACCAGCCCGACCCCGGCGGAACCCGCCAACTCCAAAAACCGCGGCGCAGGATAGGCCTCCGCGCAGGGCTTGTGCCAGCCGGCCGTGTTCAACTCGATGACCGCGCCGGACGCCGCGATGACATCGATCACCGGCTCGTAAAACCGGTCAAGGTCCCCCGCCGGAAGGTGGGCGAATTTTTTCACCAGATCCGGGTGGCCGAGGATGTCGAAACAACCGCTGTCCGCCATTTCCGCATAGGTTTTCCAATAATGGCTCCACACCGCATCCACATCACTTTCCGCCCAGCGACCGAGCCATTTCGGATTGTCGAAATCCCAGTCGCCCAAGTAATGGACCGAGCCGATGAAGTAATCCCAGTCGTGGCGCGAGCGGAGGTCGGAAATCCATGGCTCGCAGCCCGCCAGCCAATCGCACTCCAGCCCGGCCCGCACCGGAATCCGCCCGGCCGCGTGGACCCGCGCGCGCTGGATCCAATCAAAATAAAACGGCAACTCCGCCGCCTCCATCCGCCAGTCGTCGAAGGGCTCGGGAATCTGCGGCGCGTGGTCGGATATCCCATACTCGCTGAGTCCCGCAGCCAGCGCCGCCTCGATGAACTCCTCCGGTTCACCCGCCGCGTGGCGGCAGAGCGGCGTATGGGTATGGTAGTCAGCGGGCACTGGCGGGAATTTCGGTGAATCGGATTGAACGGTTTGGAAAAGCCATACTAGAGTCACCGCACGCTGCAAGCACCAGAGTTTTCATGTCCGATTTTTCCACAGAGCCCACCTCCGGCAATTCCATCACCCGTTACCTGCTCGAGCAACTCCGGCGCCACCCGAAGCGGGTGGTTTTCACCGAGGGCGAGGACATCCGCGTCATTCGTGCGGCTGCCCGGCTGGTCGAGGAAGAGGTGATCGCGCCAATCCTCCTCGGAAACCGCGAACGCATTCACGCGCTGGCCGCGGCCCATTTTGTTTCCCTGAAATTCATCCACACCGTCGACCCGCCGCAGGCCACAGATTTCAAGTTGTTCTGCCAGCGCGTGGAAAACATGGCGCGCTACCGGACGATGCAACTTGGCGACCCCGCGGATCTGGTCTCGCGCCCCCACTATTTTGGCGCGCTGATGGTCCAATACGGTCAGGCGGACGCCATCGTCGGCGGCAATCAGGCGCTGCCCGCCGCCTATTTCCGTGCCTTGCTGCACACCATCAAGCCGCTGCCCAATGTGCCGAAAATCTTCGGTGTGACGCTGCTCACCGGCTCCCACCTCCAGCATCTCGGCGGCGACGGCATTCTTTTCCTCGCCGACTGCGGGTTGATCCCGCACCCCGACGTCGCGGAACTCGCGGCCATCGCCGTGGAAACCGGCCGGCTCGCCCACCATTTCCTCGGCCGCACCGCGCACGTGGCGATGCTCAGCCATTCGACCAAGGGCTCCGCCGGCACGCCCGACGCCCGCCGGATGGCCGCCGCCGCCTCGCTGGCCCGCGACCAAGCGCTCAAGGAATTTCTTGCGATCAACATCGAAGGCGAGCTCCAGGCGGATGTTGCGCTCGATCCTGCCGCCGCGGAAATCAAACAACCGCTCGCGGAAACCCGCCCAACCGCCGATGTGCTGGTTTTCCCGAACCTCGACGCCGCCCACATTTCCCTCAAGCTGCTCCAGCATGTCGCCGGCGCGCAGAACTACGGTCAGCTCATCCTCGGACTTTCCCGCCCCGCCGCCCAAATCCCGCGCACCGCCAGCGTTGAGACGATCTTCGGCACCGCCGCCGCGGTCGCGGTGGAGGCCATCAAGTTCCACCAGCTCTATCCAGAAGGGGATCTTTGAGCGGAACCCCGGTGTCCAGACCTGAAATAGAGGATTTCATTAGGTTGACGCTTCGTGGCCCATGGGCTAAAACTCACCGGTGATAATCATCAGAACCTTGTGGATTCTAATTCTGGCCCTTGCCGTTTCTGGCACCGCCCAGGCCCAGCTGACGACCACGCTCAAGCTTTCCAAGCGCAGTTATCTGGCGGGGGAACCGGTCCTCGCCGTAGTCACCATCACTAATCATGCCGGCCGCGAGCTGACATTTTCCGGTGACGGACGGAGGCAGTGGCTGGATTTCATGGTGAGAAATAACCGGGGCGAAATGGTCACCCCGCGCGGCAACACGAACTTTGGCAGAATGACCATCCGCGCCGGAGAAACGCTGGCCCGCGAGGTCCAGTTGAACCAACATTACCACCTTGGCGAACCGGGAAATTATTCCGTCGCCGCCGTTGTCCACCTGCCGGGTGCCGATGCCCAAGGCTCATCGACCACCCGGATCTCCTTCAACCAGAGCCCCGGATCCCCCTACTGGACCCAGAAAGTCGGCCTGCCCGGCAAACCCGGCCACACGCGTGAATTCCGTATCCTGAATTTCCATGGCGACGAAAAATCCCAGATTTACGCCCAGGTCGTCGATGGCCGGACCGGTCAATCTGTCCGCACCTTCGTCCTCGGCGACGTCCTGATGCTGCGCAAACCGCTCGTCACCGTGGATCGGCACCAGCGCATGCACGTGATGTTCCTCGCCACCCCGACGATGTGGGTCCACTGCCAGATCGACACCGACGGCAAGCTCGTGGACCGCCAAATCCACCAGCGCGGTGCCCACGGCGACCCAAGACTTCTTACCTTTGGAGACGGCACCGTCAGCGTTGCCAACAGCATCCCTTACGATCCCAAGGCGGCGGCCGCAGAAAGGGCCAAGATCCGAAAGGCTTCGGATCGTCCAACCATTAGCTACTGAATCCTCGTCCGCAGGAATGCGCGGCGGTATAAAAATTCTTTACATTATTTAAAAAAGATTAATTAATCCTAATTATCTTAAACGTTTAACTTTTCCCATGAATCCGTTCCTCAAGATTTTAGCCTTGGCAGGCCTATTGGTTTTCAGTGGCCCATCGCATGCGGCAAGCTTCAGGACCGTCATCATCGACGCCGGCCACGGCGGGCACGACAACGGCGGCCAGTGGGGCAAAGTCTATGAAAAGCACCTGGCGCTCGACACCGCAGCCCGCCTTGAGCTGAAACTCAGAGCCCTCGGCTACCAAACGGTGATGACCCGCCGCAGCGATACTTTCATTTCCTTGCCGCAGCGCGTCAGCGTCGCCAACCGCTACTCCAACGCCATCTTCGTTAGCATTCACTACAACTACACTTGGAAGCAACAGGTGAGCGGTATCGAGACATTCTACAACTGCAACGCAAGCAAGGCCCTCGCGCAGCATGTCCAGAACGGCATGATCAACCGCACCCGGACGGTGGACCGCAACGCGAAATACGCGCGATTCTATGTGATTCGGAATACCAATCTGCCCGCCATCCTGGTGGAGGGCGGCTTTGTCAGCAATACCGCGGAGCGCAACCGAGTGAAGTCCGGCTGGTTCCGCGACGCGGTCGCCCAAGGGGTCGTGGACGGCATCCAGCGCTACCGGCGCAGCCGGTAGTTTCTGGATGAACCGCCGTGAAAGCGGCCGTAGTGAATCCATATGGCCGCCGTTACCATCGCTGAGATGCTTGCCATCGAGTCCGCCGCCGTGGCCAGCGGCTGGAGCGAGGAACAACTGCTGACCCACGCGGGAGAAAGGCTCGGCCTCTCGGTTTCCCGATATTTTCCCGTCCCCGGCACCGCCGTGGCCTATCTGGGGAAAGGCCACAACGCTGGCGACACCTTGGTGGCGCTTCGCATCCTCCGCGACCGCTTCGGTTGGAAAATCGCCGCCCGCTGCGCCTGGCCCATCGACCAATGCGCTCCGCTGACCCGGCAGAAATGGAAGGAAATCGCGATCGGCCCGCCCTTGGACGGTCCTCCGGCGTGGCGCGACCTCGACCGCCCGCTCGTCTTGCTCGACGGCCTCCTCGGGACCGGTGCCTGCGGGCCCTTGCGCTCCCCGCTCGCCGACCTCGCGCGGGAAATGGCCTCGCTTCGCGAGCAGGCGGGGGCACGGATCGCCGCAGTGGATCTTCCCTCCGGGATCGATGCCGATCGCGGTGAAATTTCCCGTGATACGGTCACCGCCGACGTCACCTTCATGATCGGCAGCGCCAAACGCGGACTGCTCCAAGGCCATGCCGCGGCGGCCACCGGAGCGCTCGCGTTGGTGCCAGTCGGGCCACTTGGCTCGGAAACGCCCGGCGATCTCGAGCTCATTTCCCCGCAAACGCTCGCCTGTGGGAAGGCACCCCGGCCCTTTGATTTCCACAAAGGCATGGCCGGGCGCGTCGCCATCCTGGCAGGTTCCGAGTGCTATTCCGGTGCCGCCGTGCTGGCCCCCACCCGCGCGCTGCGCGGTGGCGGCGGACTGATAACCCTGTTTTTACCCCGACAGGCCAAGTCCTTGATCGCGGCGAAATGCCCGCCGGAAATCATCGTCCGGGACATCGGGAATCCCCTTGAACTACTCGAGTGCCGCTTCGACTCGCTGGTGCTGGGCTGCGGCCTTGGCGAGATGGGAACCGCTGCGGCGGAGGGCTTACTGGAATTGATCTCCCGATCCCCCGCCCCGGTCGTGATCGATGCGGACGCTCTCAATTTGATCGCAAGCATGGGTGAGGTCGGCATTCTGACGCAAAATCATGTGGTGACCCCGCATCCCGGGGAATTCGCCAGGCTGGCCCCGGACCTCGCGGAGCAGCCGCGGGAGCAGGCCGCACGCCGGTTTTGCGATCGGTCTGCCGCCACGCTCTTACTGAAAGGCAGCCGCACGATTGTCACCCGCCGCGGCGAGCCGCTCTGGATCAACTCCACCGGCACTCCGGCCATGGCCAGCGGAGGCCAGGGTGACTTGCTCGCCGGGGTCATCGGCGCCCGCCTGGCGATCGGAGATCCGCCGCTGCAAGCCACCGCACTTGCGGCCTGGGTGTGTGGCCGCGCCGCGGAAATCGCACTCGGGGAGCGAAACGTTTCCGAAGAGTCGCTGGCGGCGAGCACGGTCAGCGCTTGCTTGGGCGCAGCCTTCGGGGATTGGAAAACCTGTTGCCGATAAGTGTTAATTCCCCCACCGGGATTTTTTAAAAAAACCAATGGCCCGGGGAGGACCATTGGTTGGATCAATTGGAATTTTTCTGAAAAACGGGGCTCAGTTGACCGCCACTGCCGAAGTGCCTGTCTCACCGGTGCGGATGCGGATGGCACCCTCGACCGTTGAAATGAACACCTTGCCGTCGCCGATTTTACCGGTGTTCGCGCTCTTCACGATTGCCGCCGCCACGCCATCGGCCTGGGAGTCGTCCACCACGATCTCAATTTTCACCTTGGGTAGAAAATCCACGGTGTATTCAGAACCGCGGTAGATTTCGGTGTGGCCTTTCTGACGCCCGAAGCCCTTGACTTCGGTCACTGTCATGCCCTGGACACCCACCTCAGCGAGGGCTTCTTTTACTTCTTCGAGTTTGAATGGTTTGATGATCGCTTCGATTTTTTTCATAGTTCGGCGGATTGGTGATGAAATAGAAGCAAAGCGTGTGCCAACTCGCGCATACTTTGCTTTATTTTCTGGCGCAACGTTAAGTAATTCAATGCCTGGTGACGAGAGGAAAAAGAAGCTGCTGCCGTCTTTTCTCCACAATTTGCTGCAACCCGCCGCAGATTCCCCCGAGGGGCCTGTCCCGGGAACGCTGAGCCCCAGCTCGGCAAGAACCGGACTTATGGGCCAAACTTCTTTACTTTACGCCCGCCAGCCACCGGAAGCACCGAGCAGCTACCCGGATTAACGATTCGTCTTTAGCAGATCCCTGATTTCCTCGAGCAGTCTTTCCTCGTTGCTTGGGGTGGGTGCGGCGGCCACTTCAGCCACCTCGACTCGCTTCGCCCGGTTGATTCCCTTTACCACCAGAAACATCGCGAAGGCGACGATGATGAAATTAAGTCCAACGGAGATGAAATTTCCATACGCCAACACGGCTCCCTGTTCCTTCGCCACAGTCAGAACTGGCGAGTTGACCTTGCTGGATAGCGCGATGAAATGATTGCCAAAATCCAGCCCGCCTGGAGTCACACTCCCGATCAATGGCATGAACAAGTCATTGATGAACGCGGTGGAAAACTTGGTAAACGCCGCACCCATCACGAAGGCGATCGCGAGATCGATCAGATTTCCTTTAAGCGCGAATTCCTTAAATTCCTTGAGCATGGTTTGGGTGTGTGGTTAAGTGAGAGATTATTTAGAATCCAAATTATCGCCACCCGCACAAGCTAAATTTTTTACCGGCAGTGCACTTGCACCTTGGCAGGCCCCGACTTTCTCGTGAGGTTCCGGCAATGACCATGCAGAATTCCCGCGAATTAACCCGCCTCCTCGACGAGGTCGGTCCGGTCGATCAAGTCGGCATTGATGAGCGGGTCGCCAAATACGGCAGCCGCAGTATTAAAAAAGGCTCCAAGGTCTTCGGCTTGAAACTTGCCATCACGATGGTCGATCTGACCACCCTCGAAGGCAAGGACACGCCCGGCAAGGTCGCCTCACTCTGCCAGAAGGCCCTCCATCCGCACGATGACCCGTCGATCCCGCCCACCGCGGCGGTCTGCGTCTATCCGGCAATGGTCAGGCACGCCGCCAAACAAGTGAAAGGCACTTGCGTGAGGATCGCCTCGGTCGCCACCGCCTTCCCATCCGGCCAGGCTCCGCTCAAGACCCGCCTCGCCGAGGTCCGCGCCGCCGTCGCCGACGGGGCGGATGAGATCGACATGGTCATCAACCGCGGTGCCTTCCTCGCCGGCGAGCTCGCGCTCGTGCAGGATGAAATCGCCGCGGTCCGCGAAGCCTGCGGGGAAAGCACACTCAAGGTGATTCTCGAGACCAGCGAACTGGAAACCTACGACAACATCCGCGCCGCATCCTTCCTCGCCATGCGTGTCCTCCGCCCCGGCGATTTCATCAAGACCTCCACCGGAAAAACCAACCTCAACGCCACCCTCGGCAACAACCAGGTGATGCTGGAAGCGATCCGCGACCACTTTTTCGCCACGGGTATTGAGATCGCCATGAAGCCTGCCGGCGGCATCCGCACGGCGAAGCAGGCACTGCATTTCCTCGTCGCCGTGAAGGAAACCCTCGGTGATGCCTGGCTCACGAACAGCCGCTACCGATTCGGCGCCTCTGCCCTGCTCAACGATCTTGTCCGCCAACTTGTGAAGGAAAAAACCGGGGCCTATCAAGCACCCTATTCCTTCAGCGAATCCTCTTCAGCCTACTAGATAGGTCGTATAGGACCTATAATCCCTATCAAATATGAAATCCACCCGCCCTGCCGCCCGCGAACTCCTTTTCGGAGATCTTTGGGAATACGACCCCGCGCCGGAAACCGCGACTGCTTTCATCGAGTCACGCTACGGGCTTTTCATCAACGGCAAGTTCGTCGCGCCGAAAACCAAGAAGTATTTCGACTCAATCAGCCCGCGCAACGAGGAAAAGCTGGCAGAAATCGCCCTCGCCGGCGCGGCCGACGTCGATGCCGCCTATCAGGCGGCGGCCAGCGCCTTCAAGCTCTGGAGCAAGCTCCCCGGCAGCGAACGCGGCAAATACCTCTTCCGCATCGCCCGCCTGCTGCAGGACCGCGCGCGCGAGTTCGCCGTCGCGGAAACCCTCGACGGCGGCAAGCCGATCAAGGAGTCCCGTGATTTCGACGTGCCGATGGCCGCCGCGCATTTTTTCTATCACGCCGGCTGGGCGGATAAGCTCGACCACGTCACCCCGGGGCGCACGCTTGCACCGTTAGGCGTGATTGGGCAGGTCATTCCGTGGAATTTCCCGCTGCTCATGCTGGCGTGGAAAATCGCGCCCGCCCTAGCCACCGGAAACACCGTCGTCCTCAAGCCGGCGGAGACCACTTCTATCACCGCGCTCAAGTTCGCCTCCATCCTGCAAGACGCCGGCCTGCCACCCGGCGTGGTCAACTTCGTCACCGGCGCGGGCGACACCGGTGCCGCCGTCGTGAATCATCCGCTCGCCGCCAAGATCGCCTTCACCGGCTCCACCGCCGTGGGCAAGGCGATCCAGCGCGCCCTCGCCGGTAGCGGCAAGCGCCTGACTTTGGAACTCGGCGGCAAGGCGGCCAACATCGTCTTCGACGACGCCCCCATCGACCAAGCGGTCGAGGGCATCATCAACGGCATTTTCTTTAACCAAGGCCACGTCTGCTGCGCCGGATCGCGGCTGCTCGTCCAGGAGTCCATTGCCACCACCTTCCTCGCCAAGCTCAAGGTCCGCCTCAAATCGCTGCGCACCGGCGACCCGCTCGACAAGAACACCGACGTCGGCGCGATCCATTCCAAGGCCCAGCTCACGCGCATCCAGGACCTTGTCGCCGCTGGCATTTCCGAAGGCGCGGAAATCCACCAGGCCGCCTGCACGCTGCCGAAAAAAGGCTTTTATTTCCCCCCCACTCTCTTTTCTAACGTCTCCCAGAGCCACCGCATCGCCCGCGAGGAAATCTTCGGCCCGGTGCTTTCCATCCTCACCTTCCGCACGCCGGAGGAGGCCGTGGAAAAAGCCAACAACACCCACTACGGCCTGAGCGCCGGCGTGTGGACCGATAAAGGCTCGCGCATCCTCAAGATGTCCACCGAGCTCAAAGCCGGCGTCGTCTGGGCGAATACTTTCAACAAATTCGACCCCACCTCGCCGTTCGGCGGCTACAAGGAGTCCGGCTTTGGCCGCGAGGGCGGGAAACAAGGGCTGCTGGAATACGCGCAGCTGAAATGAGTTGGACGCAGCTTCAGCGGCTTCAACGTTTTCGGCAGACGGCGGGACGAGTATAAATGTGTTTCCGGATTGATCATCCGGTCGACATTGCCTTACCTGCCGCATGGCTAAGGATCAAGCGAGAAGACAGCGGCTCTCGAAGGAGACACGCGATGAAATCATCCGCCGTGTGCTCGCCGGCGAGAAGCACACCGCGCTGGCGGTGGAGTTTGGCGTGACCCGCGCCTGCGTCTCCCTGCTCAAGGCAACTGCGCTGGATCCGGAACGTTTCAAGCGCAAGGCGGAGGCGAAGTTTTCGTTGAAGCTCACCGATAAGGAAATCGACAAGCTGAAACAGGTTTTCAGCACCAGCACGCCGGAGGACAACGATTTAATTCCGGCGCGCGAGAGGTGGACACTGGAACATGGCTTCCAACTGGTATGGAAGCTTTTCAGCAAGAAACCGAGCATGCGCGCGGTGAAAGAATGCATGGGAGACCAGTTGAAGCGACGCCCCGACTCCGGCCACCCCAAGCCGAAGCCACCCCAGCCCATCCGTCTCAATCAGATCGATCCGGAGCTGGCGAAGGACCCGAGTTATGTCGCCTATATTCAGTCGCCCGTCTACCAGAAGATCGCCCAACGGGAATACGAAATGGCGCTCGCCGATTGGGAGCGGCGGCATCCGAATGGCGAGGAAAGCAGGGTGAAGATGGGTGAAACTGAGGGCCAACCGGAGACGCCTGCGGATTTCAGAACGGCGCCTCCCCTGGTGCCCGGCCAGCGCGTGGGCAAGCACGCCAAGGGTAAGGGAAGTCCGTTTACGCCGCCAAAGAAGCGGAAAAAACGCCGCCGATAACCACTGATCCTCCCCCGACTAACTTGGCCGTGATAGGCGGCGGGCAGATGCCCGCGCCACGTGGCCCGGGCATCCTGCCCGGAGCCTTCCATATCTTTATCACCTCCGTCACCCATCCACGTGAATCGTTTACTGTAA
>JBBEEL010000085.1:0-3367 GCA_040880785.1 Akkermansiaceae bacterium
CCCCCCCCCCCTCCCGGGGGCGCTCCCGCTCATGGCGGGCCCAGGGGCTGGCATTCGCGGGGCTATCTCCCGCATTACAACAACCCGGAGACCATCCAGTCGGTCACCTTCCGTCTGGCCGATGCACTGCCACAATCGAAACTCCGGGAGATCGGAAATGAACTTGTGGAGTCGCCACCCGGAAAGCTCGACGCGGAGCGGCGAAAAAAGATCGAAAGCTGGCTGGACGCGGGAATGGGCTGCTGCGCACTCAAACATCCCGCCCTCGGAGCCCTCATGCAGGAAACCCTGCTCAAATGGGACGGCGACCGCTATCGCTTGTTCGCCTGGTGCATCATGCCCAATCATGTGCATGTGCTGATGGAAACAAAAGTCCGCTTTATCCAAGATCGTTCAGTCATGGAAATCTTTCACGGGCCGATGGGCGATCGAGAAAAATAACCAACTCGGACTCGGGATTTCCGGAACGGCGTTTTGGATGCGTGATTACTGGGACCGCTACATTCGGGACGCGGACCATTTCGACAATGTCCGCGCCTACATCGAGCGCAACCCCGTAACAGCCGGTTTGTGCAAACAATCCCGCGACTGGCCATGGTCAAGCGCCGCCTCTGGGAACGCCTCCCCTGGGAGCGCCGAGCCCCAGCTCGGCGCGAATGAAGAGATCCAGGCCAAGCTGGGGCTTGGCGTTCCCGGGGGCGCTCCCGGCGCGAAGCCCGTGTAGAACTCAAAGAATTGCCGATTACACGTTGAAGCGGAACTCGACCACGTCGCCGTCCTTGACGACGTATTCCTTGCCTTCGATCCGCACCTTGCCGGCCACCTTCGCGGCGGCCTTGTTGCCGGCGGCGACGAGGTCGTCGTAATGCACGACTTCCGCGGCAATGAACCCGCGCTCGAAGTCGGTGTGGATCACACCGGCCGCGGCGGGAGCCTTGTCACCCGCGGTGATCGTCCACGCGCGGGTTTCTTGCACGCCGGTGGTCAGATAGGTGCGCAGGCCGAGAAGGTGATAGACGCCGCGGATCAACGCTGAGACGCCGGAATCCGTCACGCCCATTTCAGCGAGAAATTCGTTTGCTTCCTCGACTGGCATTTCGCTGAGCTCTTCTTCGATGCGGGCGGAAATGACCACGGCCTCCGACCCGGTATGCTCCGCGGCGAACTTGCGGACGCGGGCGACCTGCGCGTGCGAATCCGGATTCTCGATGGCCCCGGCCAGCTCGTCTTCCGCCACGTTGCAGGCGTAAATGGTCTTCTTGGATGAAAGCAGGAAAAACTCCTTCACGATCGCCTTGTCATCCTCGCTGAATTCAATCGTCAGCGCGGGTTTCCCTTGGTCGAGATGCGGCATGATGATGTCGATGAGTTCGACCTCCTTCTTGGACTCCTTGTCACCGCCCTTGGCTTTTTTCTCGCGGGAATGGCGGCGCTTCTCGAGCGAGGCCATGTCGGCGAGGATCAGCTCGGAGTTGATGATCTCGATGTCGCGGATCGGATCGACGCTGCCAAGTTCGTGAATGATGTCGTCGTTTTCGAAACAACGGACGACTTGAACGATCGCGTCGGTTTCGCGGATGTTGGCGAGGAACTGGTTGCCGAGTCCGGCCCCTTCCGAAGCGCCTTTCACCAATCCGGCAATGTCCACGAACTCAATCGCCGTGGGCACCAGTTTTTGCGAGCCGGAGATTTTGGAAAGCACGGCCAGCCGCGGGTCCGGCACGCTGACAATGCCGATGTTCGGGTCGATGGTGCAGAACGGATAATTCGCCGCTTCCGCCTTGCGGGTGCGGGTGACCGCGTTGAAGAGTGTCGATTTTCCGACGTTGGGTAGTCCTACGATTCCAGCTTTGAGCATTGCGGCGGGAGGGTGAGGGAAAAAAAGGCGGCAGCACGAGGAAAAACTTTGGCAGCGGCGACGTCGGTTTGGGCGAGAGGGCCTAGACGAGTGGCGGGTGTCCCTGCGGCGTCGCTCCTCAAGCCTGTCCTTGTGCAGACGGAGCCTTGACCTCGGCAGGGGTCTCTGACAGAAAACCCCCGCGCGGGTGTTTTCACCTTCTTCTTCTTCCCGCAACCAAATCCCACCATGAAATTCATCACACGAACGGGCTTATTAATCTCCGCTGCGACCTCGTTTGCGTTCTTGTCTTCTTGCGCTAGCAACGGCGGCCGGTCTCCGTCCGGTTTTCTGACCCACTATGCCCAAATGGATGGCGGCTACGGCACGGCTGATGCGGTTTCCGTATTCGTCAATCCGGGGTCCGAGCTGGCGAAGTATGATTCCGTGATCATCGATCCGGTCACCACCATCGTGGCGTCTTCCGGCATCAGCGCCGAGGTGAAATACCAGCTGGCATCGTATCTCTCCGGCGCGCTTCGTCAGGAAATGAGCGGCAGGCTGAAAGTCGTGAATACCCCGGGTCCCACGACCTTGCGTGTCCGGACAGCATTGACCGATGTCATCGAAGGCGAATCGGCGGGCGCGCCCGTGACCACCGTGCACACCGTGAATCGTGCGCCCTTATCCGGGAAACTGGATTCCGAAACGGTCGCCGCTTTTATTGCCAAGGTTTCCTTTGAAGGAGAGATCCTTGATTCGGTGACGGGCGAGCGCCAGTTCGCGCTCATCGACCATCGTCTCGGAGCCAAGCGCGACGCCAGCGCGGCGACGCCTTGGTCCTCGATTCGGGCGGCGATGATTGGAGGCGTGCGCCAGCTGAGCGGCCGCTTCGACCAACTCCGCTCACGCTGAGTTTACTAATCGCCCAGGCCTTGGGCGTAAACCTCGTCCCGCGTGAAAATGATGAGCATTGGCCGGCAGCAGATTTCACAGTCGTAGTCCACTTCCGCGGGCATTTCATCCGGGTGAGGGAGGGCGACTTCGAAAACTTCGAAGCAGGTCGGGCAGGTGACTTCGGCGAGATCCATGGCGGGAGTTTCGCAGGGCCGGAGGGATTTTCCAACGGTGGAATTCGCTGGCTTGCAAGATTCACGGATCCTGACACACTCCGGTGGTATGGCTGAGAAGACGTTGTTCGAAAAAATCTGCGACAAGGAAATCCCCGCGACCATCCTGCATGAGGACGCGCGCTGCGTCGCCTTCCGCGACATTTCGCCGCAGGCCCCGCAGCATATTCTGATCATTCCGCGCAAGCCGGTCCCGCGGGTAGGCGAGGCGACAGTGGAGGACGAGGCCTTGCTCGGCCACTTGCTGCTGACGGCCGCGGCGGTCGCGCGCAGCGAGGGAATCTCGGAGTCCGGATACCGCCTCATCATCAACAACGGCCGCGACGGCGGCGAGGCGGTGCCGCACCTCCACATCCACCTGCTCGGAGGGCGCCAACTTCAGTGGCCGCCCGGTTGAAAT
>JBBEEL010000085.1:3467-8900 GCA_040880785.1 Akkermansiaceae bacterium
CCTGAAGGCGGACATCGATGCGCAATTCGGCACCTCGGAGCCCATCAGCATCGTCGCCTTCAGCATGGGCGGGCTCGTCAGCCGCCATTATTTGCAACAACTCGGCGGCGCGGCGCGGTGTGACAAGCTGATCACCATCTCTTCGCTTACACAACAAAAGGAGAGCGGCGTGAGCACAAAGGGCAACAACGCCGCCCGCGCGGGCGGCACAAACAAGTCCCGACTCAAGCGGGGCCCGGCGGCGACTAATGCAGCGAGAACGTCATTCAAATGGTTCTCAGAGGCTGCTTAAAAATTCTTAAACCTACAGGGTTGGGCATTTCGCCTGTTTCCCCAATTCATGTTGCGCGGCCGTATCGCGGCCGCCAGTCTCAGCGCGATGAATTTTGGAATTGTCGGAACGGGGGCGATCGGGCGCTTCCACGCGGAGGCGGTCCGGGCGATGGATGGCGGGACGCTGCACTCGGTGTATAATCACCGCCCGCAAAGCGCTGCTGCGCTCGCCGCGGAATTCGGCGTGCGGGCCTATTCCGATCTAGCGGATTTTTTGGCGGATCCCGCGCTGGACGTGGTGACCGTGGCCACGCCCTCCGGTGCTCATCTCGACCCCGCGCTGGCGGCCCTCCGGGCGGGGAAGCATGTGATCTGCGAAAAACCGTTGGAAATTTCCACCGAGCGGATTGATATCCTGATCGATGCCGCGGCCGCTGCGGGCAAGACGCTCGCAGCCATCCTGAATCGGCGTTTCAACCCGGCGATGACCGCCTTCAAAGCGGCGTGCGACGGTGAGCGTTTCGGGACGGTGGTTTCCGCCTCCTGTTATGTGAAATGGTTTCGCGATCAAGCTTACTACGACTCCGCTGACTGGCGTGGCACGCTCGCGCTTGACGGCGGTGGCGCGCTGATGAATCAGGCGATCCATACCATCGACGCGCTGCTCTATTTGGCCGGGCCGGTGAAGTCGGTGCAGGCCGCGACCTCGTGCCTGGCGCACGAGCGGATCGAGGTGGAGGATCTGGGTGTCGCGCTGCTGGAGTTCCAGAGCGGCGCGCGCGGCGTTATCGAGGGCTCGACTTGTGCGTGGTCGAAGCAAGGTCACCCGGCCCGGGTGCAAGTTTGCGGCACGGAGGGCTCGGTTTTCCTTGCCGACGAGGCGTTCGAGGTCTGGGAGTTCAAGAACGAGCTTCCGCAGGACGCGCGGATCCTTGAAACGCTGATGCGCGGCGGCGGGGCGGGCCTTGGCGCGAATGATCCGAAGGCAATCCAGTTCTTCCAACACCAGCGGAATTTTGAAGACGTCGCCGGCGCAATCCGTGACGGGCGGGTGCCGCCGACCTCGGCGAGCGAGGCGCGGAAGGCGGTTGCCTTGATCCAGGCGATCTATCAAAGCGCGGCAACTGGCGGCTTGAAAATCGCGCTCCAGTAGCGACTCAAGTCCGTCCGAAGCGGCATCGGAAAAACCCAGAGGCAGAAGCCCGGGATGCGCAGGCGGCACCAATCGCGCCGCCGCCTGAAACGGAGACTTGCCTCGTGGAGAATAATTTGAGAAGCTGAGACAGGGCTGGGCGGAGAAAAGCACTGAAAGCAGTGGTTACTATCCTCCTTTTAAACGAGTCGAGCGATGAATGAGCAAACCAAGCGGGTGGGCGTGCATTTTGATGCGAGATACGAGCGGCACGACACGGGGCCGGGACATCCGGAATCAGCGGCGCGCTACCGGCGACTGGCGGAGGCGCTGACGCGCTTGCCGGCGGAATTCGTCAGGCTGCAGGGGCGGCGGGCGCTGGTTTCCGAAATCCTGCTGGCACACGGTCAGGAGTATCACGATTCGGTTTGCCATGACACGGAGACCTTCGCGGACCGTCTGCGCACGGGCGACACGGCGATCTGTGAGGAAAGCTACGACGTGGCGCTGGAGGCGACGGGGGCCTTGCTGGATGCGGTGGATTCGGTGATGGGCGGCGAGATTTCCTCGGCCTTCTGCGCGGTGCGGCCGCCGGGGCACCACGCCACGGCAACGCGCGGGATGGGCTTTTGCATTTTCAACCACATCGCCATTGCGGCGCGCTACTTGCAGTCGCGGCATGGCTTGCGCAAGATTGCGATCATCGACTGGGACGTGCACCATGGCAACGGGACGGAGGCGATTTTTCTCGAGGATCCGGACGTGCTTTATATTTCGCTGCACGAGCGGGACATTTATCCGTTCACCGGGGCCCCGGAGGAGACGGGCCAGGGAGCAGGGAAGGGCAGAAATCTCAATATTCCGCTGCCGACTAACTCGGACGGCAGCGTCGCACTGGCGGCATGGCGCGAGTGGCTAGAGCCGGCGATCAACGGGTTCCAACCGGAGTTTCTGCTGATTTCCGCCGGCTTCGACGCGCGCGAGGGCGACTCGATCGGTGGTTTGCGATGGAGTGACGGAACCTTCGCAGAGATGACCCGCCGCTGCGTGGCGCTGGCGGAAAAATGGTGTGGCGGGCGGATCGTCTCCGCCTTGGAAGGCGGCTACGATCCGCCCGGCCTCGCGTCCGCTGCGGTGGCGCACGTGAGGGCTCTGGCGGAATAGCGGCGGTCAAAGAGGGCTTGGCACCACCACGAAGCCGGAACCGCTCTGGCGGTAGTAAATGCCATTGACTAGATAGTAGCGGACACCACGACGGGTCAAGGTGGTGTGGCCTGGTGGCAGCGCCGCGACATAGGCGCCGGGGGCGGGCCGGGTCTCAATCACGGTGGTCCGCGCCGGCGGCCGGGCAGCCACCACGCAACTGGTGAGCGTGGGGGCGACTGTCGCGATGCCGAGCGTGGCGGCAAGCAGGGGGAATGGGAATTTCATGATGTCGTGGGGGGTAATCGGCCGTGGTCTTGCAGCAGCTGTGCCAGATGGAATCGAGGGGGATTTTCTCCATGACTCAGGGAACCCGCCGAGCGCCGGCGCGCATTTCGCACGGGCCGAAGGGAAGCGCGGCTGCAAATTGCCGCCTCGTGGCGCGCCATTTCGGGCTTCTCAAGCCGGGGCGGTTTCGCGAGAGTGCACCGTGCTTGAGACTCAACTGCTGATTCCGCTGCTTGCCACCTGCCTCGTCTTGCTGTTGCTGGTGCTGTTTTCTATTTTGCAAATCCAAACCCGGTTGGGGCGGATCGAGAAAATAATTTTACGCGAATTCGGGCCCGAGACCGCGCCGGATTCTGGTCCTGCGGCGGCGGAAACTCCTTCAGGTAGCGCATTCGAAGCGTTCCTCACCGAGGACCCGGTGCGGCGGGCGATGAGCAAGAGCGAGCAATTCGCCGCCTTCCGCGGGTGGAGAAAGGAAAAGGGAATGAATTGGTCGAATCCCTAAAGATCATGCCAAATCATGCCACACCGCGCGCACGCGTCACCGGCGAACCAGAAATTCCCGTTAATTTGTCTTTTTCCTATTGCAAGCTGCTGGCTCGTTTGCATCCTCCCGGCCGTCCGAAGTTTCCGTCAAATTCTGCGGAAATGAGCTTGTGAAAAATTTCACAAGCGACATATTCCGCGCACCGCAACGCCCCTCTCATGGCAAATATTTTTCCTCGCTGGTCCAATTTCCTCCCGTTTAAAATCGCCGTCTGTGCCGGGGCAGCCGCTGCCGGAGTGGCATTGGCCTTCGCCTACTACGCCACACCCAAGGCCTTGGTCGCGGGCTACCAGCCGTCGCAACCGATCCCGTTCTCCCACAAAATCCACGTCGACCAGCTCGGTCTCGACTGCCGCTACTGCCATTCGTTCGTCGATGTGGCCGGTCACTCGAACGTGCCGACCGGCAGCACCTGCTGGAACTGCCACCAGCACGTCCAGCGCGACAGCCCGAAACTCGCGCCGTTGCACCGGTCGATGGACGTGAGTCATCCCAACTACGACGGCAAGCCGATCGAGTGGGTGCGCGTGCACAAACTGCCTGATTACGTGTATTTCAACCACTCCGCGCACGTCAACCGCGGGATTTCCTGCCAGAGTTGCCACGGCGACGTCCACCAGATGGAGGTCGTCCACCAGGTCAGCAGCCTCTCGATGGGTTGGTGCCTCGACTGCCACCGCGAGCCGGAAGTGCACCTGCGCCCGCTGGAGGAAGTATTCAACTTCGCCTACAACGCCGAGGATTATCTCTCGAACAACCCCCATCTGGGAGTGAAGACCACCGAGGGAATGGGCATCAAACTCAAGGAGCAATACATGGTCGCGCCCAAGGCGTCCTGCGCCACCTGCCACCATTGATCGTTCCGCCCGTTTTCTAGACTTTTTAACTTTTCGCAGTCCCATATGAGCAAGCGCATTCTGCATCACCCCGAGATTCCCGCCGACGAAACCACCGTCTCCTGGCGCAGCGTAGGCCAACTGGCGGACACCGATGATTTCCGGCAGTGGCTTGACCGGGAGTTTCCCCGCGGTGCCGCGGAAATGGCCAATCAGGATGACGCGGAGGCCTCGCGCCGCTCGTTTCTTAAGCTGATGGGCGCCTCCACCGCGCTGGCAGGATTCGGTATGGCCGCCTGCCGCCGGCCGGAAACCTACATCGTCCCTTACACCCGCGCCCCGGAGTGGGTGATCCCCGGCGAGGCGACTTATTACGCCTCCGCCATGCCGCGGGCGACCGGCGCGACGCCGCTGGTGGTGACCACTTTCGAGGGCCGCCCGACCAAGCTCGCCCCGAACAATCTCCACCCGGATGCCGAGGGCACGGACGCTATCGCACAGGCCTCGGTGCTCGACCTCTATCTGCCATCCCGCTCGCGGGCTTTCCTGCGCGCCGGACAGCCGGCCCGCCGCTCCGAGCTCGAGGCCGTCCTCGCCGCGCTGGCGGCCAATCCCGAAGCCAGGATCGGTTTCCTTTTCGGTGCGGACGACAGCCCGACCCGCGCCCGCCTGACCCGTGAGTTGGCAGCGAAGTTTTCCTACGCGAGGTTCTATCAATACGAGGCCCTCACCGGCGACTCCACCGCGGAGGCCCTGGGCACCGGAGTGAAGCTGGCGGCGGACTTCGCGCTGGCCGACCGGATCGTCTCGCTCGACTGCGATTTCGTGGACACCGACCCGCAGGGCCCGGTCACTCCGTTTTTCAACCGCCGCAAGCCGGAAGGCGCGACTTATTCGAACACCCCGGACGCGACGTCGATGAACCGGCTCTACTCGGTGGAAGCCAATTTCAGCCTTACCGGTGGCATGGCCGACCACCGTTTGCGGGTGTCGCCCAGCCAGGTGAATGCCGTGGCGGCGCAAATCGCCCGCGGTCTCGGCGTGGATGCCGGCGTGGCCATCGTGACGCCGGAACTCCGGGACCCAAAGCACATCGAGTGGGTGAACGGCGTCGTCAAAGACCTTCAGGAAAATGCCGGCCGCTCGCTGGTGCTCGCCGGTTCGCGGCAATCGCTTTCCGTCCATCTTCTCGCCCATGCCATCAACGTCGCGCT
>JBBEEL010000085.1:9000-20085 GCA_040880785.1 Akkermansiaceae bacterium
GTCCGCACGACCTTCGCCCAGCTCGGCGGGGAAGGGGACGCGGCATGGAAATCGCTCCTCCGCGACGGATTCCTCGCCGGCTCCAGCTACCCCGCCGCCAGCCCGGCTCCGCGGGCGGATGTCTCCGTGCCGCATGTCGCCACCGCCCCGACGGTGGACTCGCTGGAACTGATTTTCGCCACCGACTCCTCGGTCCGCGACGGCCGCTGGATCGACAACGGCTGGCTGCAGGAAGCTCCCGATCCGATCACCAAACTGACTTGGGACAATGCCGCGCTCATCGCTCCGGCGACGGCCCAGGCGCTTGGGATTTACAACGAGATCATCGCGCTGGAAACCCGTTTCGGCTCCAGATCCCCGGACGACGAAGGAGAGAACCGCCGCTCGCCCATGGTCAGGGTGGAGGTGAATGGCCGCTCCCTGGAAATTCCGGTGCTGGTCTCCTTCGGCCAAGCGGAAAACACCGTGGTCATTCCGCTCGGCTACGGCCAAGGATTTGATGATGCCGACGAACTCAAGCGCGACACCGCCAACCGTCACCATGTGGGCCTCGTCGGCGTGAATACCGGTTTCAATGCCTACCCGCTGCGCAAGGCCGCCACGCCGTATTTCGCCACCGGAGCCACGGTGAAGCCGACCGGAAAACGCTACTCAGTCGCCCTGACCCAAGAGCACAACGCGATGTATGGTCGGGCGCTTGCCCGCGAGATTTCCACCCAAACCGATTCCGCTAAAGGGGACTTCGGTCAGCAGCTCGCCAACGTCGCCATTCAAGGCAACGACGGGCATGCACCACCCAATGTTTCCCTCTACAAGCCGGAGGACCGGAATGGCCAGCCAGTCATCAGCGACCCGCTGCACCAGTGGGCGATGGCCATTGACCTCTCTTCCTGCTCCGGCTGCAACGCCTGCCTCGTCGCCTGCCAAGCGGAAAATAACATTCCCATCGTCGGGAAACGCCAGGTGGCCATGGGCCGCGAAATGCACTGGATCCGGATGGACCGCTACTTCGCCGTCCAAAAGGACAATACCTTCGACTCCGGCAATCCGGCGCTCGTTCCCCAGATGGTCACCTGCCAGCATTGTGAGATGGCACCCTGCGAAACCGTCTGCCCGGTCAATGCCACCATCCACACCGAAGACGGCCTCAACGCGATGGCCTATAACCGCTGCATCGGCACCCGCTACTGCGCGAATAATTGCCCCTACAAAATCCGGCGTTTCAACTACTTCGACTACAACAAGCGCAACCCGCTGATCGAGAAAAACCTCTACAAGGGACCCTTCGGCGAGACTCAGGTCGGCGAGGCACCGCATCTCCAACGCAACCCGAACGTGACCGTCCGGATGCGCGGCGTGATGGAAAAATGCACCTACTGCGTGCAACGCCTTAAAGGCGCGGTGATCCGCCAAAAGCGCGGCCAAAAGCAAGACGTCCTCGCCTCCGGCAAGCCCTCCACCGAGGTGCCGGTGACCCATCAGACGCTGCGGATCCCCGTGGACTCGGTCAAGGTCGCCTGCCAGGAAGCCTGCCCCGCCAACGCGATCACTTTTGGCAACCTGATGGACGAAAACGCCTCCACCACCGTCCGCGCCAAGCGGATCCAACGGAGCTACGACTTGTTGAATTACATCAACACCCGTCCGCGCACCAGCTACCTGGCGCGGGTCAAGAACCCGAACGAGGCGATGCCGGACGCACAATTCATCGGCAAGACCACCATCCACATGGTCTAACTTCATTTTCCCGAGCTTCTAATTTTTCCACTCAACATGGCCTCCACCACCCAGACCGCGCCCGAGACCGCTCATTCCGGAGTTAAACTCCCGGTGCTCGAGCGCGAAAAGCTCATCCTCAGCGGTCGCTCGTATCATTGGATCACCGAGCGCATCTGCGGCGTGATCGAAAATCGCCAGCCGTTTCTCTGGTGGCTGCTTTTCATCCCCTCCGCGCTCATCGCCTTGATCGGTGTGGGCGGCGGCCTGACCTATCTGGTTTCCACCGGCGTCGGCGTCTGGGGCATGTCCAACCGGGTGTTCTGGGGATTTGATATCACCAACTTTGTGTTCTGGATCGGCATCGGCCACGCCGGCACACTGATCTCCGCAGTGCTGTTCCTCACCCGCCAAAACTGGCGGACGTCCATCAACCGCGCGGCGGAAGCAATGACGATTTTCGCGGTAATGTGCGCGGGGATTTTCCCCGCCTTCCACGTCGGTCGCGTTTGGATGGCTTGGTTCCTCGCACCGGTGCCCAACGCCAACGCGGTCTGGCAGAATTTCAAGTCGCCGCTGTTATGGGACGTCTTCGCGGTCTCCACCTATTTCACGATCTCCCTGATCTTCTGGTATCTCGGCATGGTGCCCGATCTCGCCACCATCCGCGACCGCTGCAAACCCGGCCTGCGCAAGTTTCTCTATGGCCTGTTCGCCCTCGGTTGGCGCGGTGGCAACCGCCAGTGGAGCCACTATGAAATGGCCTATCTCTTGTTGGCCGCGCTGTCCACTCCGCTGGTGCTCTCCGTCCACTCGATCGTCTCCTTCGACTTCGCCACCTCCATCGTCCCCGGTTGGCACACCACGATCTTCCCGCCCTACTTCGTCGCGGGTGCCATCTTCGGTGGCTTCGCGATGGTGCTCACCATCATGGTCCCCGCCCGTTTCATTTACGGCCTCCAGGACCTGATCACCATGAAGCACATCGACAACATGGCGAAGATCATCCTGCTGACCGGCACGATCGTCGGCTATGCCTATCTCATGGAGTTGTTCGTCGCCTTCTACTCCGGCGCAATTTACGAAATGGATGCCTTCAAGTTCCGCATCGCCGGCCCTTACTGGTGGGCCTACGCGGTGATGATGGGCTGCAACGTGCTGGCACCGCAGATATTCTGGCTTAAATCGGCCCGCGAGAACCTCTGGGTCATCATGATCGTTGCGATGTGTGTGAACGTCGGCATGTGGTTCGAGCGCTTCGTCATCATCGTCACCACCCTGGCACGGATGTTCCTGCCGGGCGACTGGAAGACCTACAGCCCGAGCGGTGTCGAACTGATGACTTTCGTCGGCACCCTCGGTTTGTTCCTTGCCCTTTTCCTGATGTTCCTGCGCTTTCTTCCCTGCATCAACATCGCCGAGGTGAAATGGGCGATGCCGGAGTCCGATCCGCATCATGACGATCTTGAGGATCACCCGGATCCCGGTGTCACCAAGATCGCGCCCTATCAAAAGGAACTCGCTCAGGGTAAAAGCTGAAATTTCTAAAACTGAAAAACTGAAAACTTTCCAACAGTGAGCACCACCCGCAAACGCGTTTACGGTTACCTGGCCGAGTTCAAGAGCGCCTCCGCTCTTTACAAGGCCGCGGAGAAGGTCCGTGAGGCCGGCTTCAAGAAATGGGATTGTTACTCTCCCTATCCGATCCACGGCCTTGACGGCGCGATGGGGTTGAAGCGCTCGGTCCTACCTTGGTTCGTCTTCTGCGGTGGCATCACCGGCACCGCGACCGGCTTCGCGCTGCAGTATGGCACGCAGGTGGTGATCTATCCGACCCTCGTGCAGGGCAAGCCCATGAACATCTTCACGGTGCCCGCGTTTTTTCCGGTCATGTTCGAGCTGACCATCCTCTTCTCCGGTTTCGCCACCCTGTTCGGCCTGCTCGCGCTGATCCAGTTGCCACGTTTCAACCACCCGCTGTTCGCCAGCCGCCAGTTCCACCGCGCCACCGATGACGGTTTCTTCATCGCCATCGAGGCACGCGATCCGAAATTCAGCCCCACCGGCACCCGCGACCTGCTTTTTGGCATCGGCGGAGCCAATATCGAACTCGTCGAGGAAGAAGACTGAGAGAGGAAATCATCATTCTTAATTCATAAATTCCAAATTTAGATGCGTTACTTTTTTCTCACATACGCGCTCATCGCCCTGCTGGTGGTGGGCATCTTCGGTCTGCGCGGCCAGAAGTTCTCCAAGCCGCCGCTGCGGGTGTTCCCCGACATGGACGAGCAGGATAAACTCAAGGCCCAGAAGCCGGATCCGTTTTTCTCCGATGGGGTGGGCTCGCGCCATCCGGTCGGCCAGACCCAGCCGCGCGGCTTCAACGAGGACGGCCTGCGTGAGCTCGGCGGGATCCCCGAGTATGAATTCGGCGGTCAGGTCGGTTATTACTATACCGGCCATGTTGGCGACTATTTCGGCACAGGCATGCCCGAAGAACTCGCCCTGACTGAAGAAAGCGCCGCCGCGTTGATCCGCCGTGGCCAAGAGCGCTATGGAATCTACTGCGCCATCTGCCACGGTGCCTCCGGCGACGGCCAAGGAATTACCGGTCAATACGGAGTTCCCGGCATCGCAAATTTCCATCTCGATAACTTCAAATCCGCGACTTATCCGGACGGGCGGATGTATGAGGTCATCACCAACGGCAAGGGCATGATGGGTGCATACGGATACAATATCCCCGTGAGAGACCGCTGGGCGATCATCGCCTACGTCCGCGCGCTGCAGATCGCCAAGGACGCTCAAACCACGGCCCAATAACTTTTTCCCTGACCTTATCGAAAATGGCCCACCACCACGTCACCTCCGCAGACATCGCGATCAACGGCGACCACCTCGACACCTCCAAGGTGTCCAAGGTCAAGTCCACCGCCTTGGCTGTCGCCGTCATCGGCACCATTGTCAGTATTCTCACGTTTTTCGGTGTGCTGGGCGAGCACTTCCGCGGGACCTACGCCTACTCATGGCTGTTCGCCTTCTATTTTTTCCTGACCTTATCCATCGGCGGGGTGTTTTGGACACTCCTGCACAATGTGTCCAACTCGGGGTGGGGGACCTCCGTGCGGCGGACCTTTGAAAATCTAGGGTCCACCTTCCCATGGATCTTTCTCTTCGGTCTGCCCTTGCTGTTTGAGCCGGTGAACATGTATCTCTACGAGTGGATGGGTTATCATCGCAAGGCCGGTGGTGACGTGAAGGAGTATCTTCATGCGGCTAACCATCTGCTGGAAACCAAGTATTGGTATATGAACATGCCGTTCTGGTTTGGCCGCTTCCTCTTCTACGGAGTCGGTCTGAGCTTGGTGATCTACGGACTTCGCAAACTCTCGACCGCGCAGGACACCGATCCAAACCCGGGGACCTCCCGGCTTTTCCGGGCGCGTTTCCACTCGACCTACACCTTGATCATTTTCGCGCTGACCATCACCTTCACCGGCTTCGATTTCCTGATGGGGCTGGACTACGCCTGGTTCTCAACCATGTGGGGTGTTTATCTTTTCGCGGGTTCCGCGCTCAACTCGATGGCGGTCATCGTCATCGTCTGCACCTGGTTGAAAAGCCAGGGCCACTTGAAGCACGTCACCACGCCCGAGCATTTCCATATCATGGGCAAACTGATGTTCGCCTTCACGACCTTTTGGGCCTACATCGCGTTCTCGCAGTTTTTCCTGATTTGGTATGCGAATATTCCGGAAGAAACCTCCTACTTCCTGACCCGTAACACCGGGAACTGGAACATCGGGATGTATGTGTTGGTCTTCGGTCACTTCGTGGTGCCCTTCGTGGTGCTGCTTCAGGCTTGGCTGAAAAGAAACCCCAAGCTGCTTTCGGCCGTCGCGGTTTACACGCTTTGCATGCACGCCTTGGACCATTATCTCATCACCATCCCGGAGCGCGGGATTTCCCTTGGCAACGTGAATGCGCTCGTGTTCGGCGACCTCCAAGTGTCCATTCCGGGTGCCTTCTGGGGGGACATCCTCGCCTTCGTCACCATCGGCGCGGCTTTCATCTTTTTCCTGATCCGGGCCCTCGGCCAGCATTCCCTCTATCCGAATCGCGATCCGCGCATCCTCGAGTCCGCGAACCTTTCCAACTGATCTTCTTTCCCTTTCCACATGGACCCTTCCCGCGATAATCCGTTTCTGCGTTTCGCCACTTTCTGGTGGGCTCTCGGCACGTTCCTTTTCTTCGGGCTGTTCATCGCCTTGATCGGTTTCCTCGGCCGCGAAGCACCCACGGATCTTGAAGATGCGGCGGCTGCTCCTCGCTATGTCATCAAAGCGTCTGTCGATACGGCGCAGGGTGTCAGCCTCCCGGCGGCGGAACTTGAAGCCGCCTTGTCTGGCGTGGCCGCGCAGCTTGCGGCTTCCAAGCCGGTGGCCGTCGAGCTCCCGGAGCAGATCGTTCCTGGATCCGCCACCGCTGAGGGCATAGCGGCCGCACCGGCGGCAGATACTTCCGCCGTGGACGAGGCTGCCCCCGAGCCCGACGCGCCCATCGATCCGGCGGTGATGGAACTCGGCCAAGCGAGCTTTATGATCTGCGGGGCCTGCCACGGCCAGAACGGCGAGGCCGGCCTTGCTGGGCCTCCACTCGCGGGCTCCGAATGGGTCACCGGCCCGATTTCCAATCTAATCCTCATCCAACTCCGCGGCTTGCAAGGTGCAATCACCGTGAAGGGCGTCGAGTATAACTTCCCGGGTGGAATGGCACCGATGGCCTATCAGACCGACGAGCAAATCGCCGCGGTCTTGACCTACGTCCGCAACAGCTTTGGCAATCGGGCTTCCGCGGTCGCTCCCGCGCAGGTGGCCGCACTCCGGAGTGAAGTGGGGAAACCCCAAGTCACTGTCGAGGAACTCATCCAGCCGTAACTGTCACTTCTCATTTTTAAAAACTGATGTCTTCCATCCAGCCCACTAACGCCACCGATCAGGACGCCTTGCTCCGCGCGGGAATCGACCGCTCGTTGCGTCATCCGGTGATGTTTTTCATGACCAGCGGTGCCGCATGGCTCGCCGTTTCGATTGTTCTTGGAATCATTGCCTCGGCGAAGGTCCACAGCCCCGGGTTTCTCACCGGTTTCTCGTGGCTGACCTACGGCCGGGTATTTCCCGCCCACATCAACGCGCTGATCTACGGTTGGGGATTCCAAGCGGCGTTCGCGGTGATCATCTGGATGATGGCGCGACTTTCCCGCAAGGAATGCACGGCGGCGGGCCTGATCCTCACGGCAGGCCATATCTGGAACCTGGGTGTCTCACTGGGTCTCATCGGGATTCTCGCGGGTGCTGGCACCGGGATGCCTTGGATGGAATTTCCCGCGTTCACCTGGCCGGTGCTATTGGTGAGCTACTTCGCGATTGTCATCTGGTCGTTCATTCAGTTTCGAGTCCGGCGCGAGGGGCATGTCTTTATCACCCAGTGGTATCTTCTCGCCGCGATGGTCTGGTTTCCGTGGATCTTCATCACTGCGAACACCCTGCTTCATTGGATGCCGGGCCATCCGCTGATGGCGGCTGGCATCAACGCTTGGTATCAATCCGCGCTGATGTTTCTGTTCTTCATGCCGGTCGGACTGGGGGCCGCTTACTATCTGGCACCCAAGGTGACGGGCCGTCCTGTTTACAGTTACTCACTGGCCAAGCTCGGCTTCTGGTCACTTGCCATCATCGCTCCTTGGGCGGGCATGCAAAAGCTGACTGGCGCACCGATCCCCTATTTCATTCCCTATCTCGGCATGGCTGCGACCGTGTTGATCTTCGTCCCTGCGATCTCGGCGGTGATCAACCTGCTGCGGACCGCTTTGTCCGCGAAGGACACCCTGCTGGCAAGCCCATCACTGCGGTTTACCATCGCGGGGGCTAGCGGATTGGCCGTGGTGGCCTTCGCCGCGGTGTTTTTAAATCTCCCTGAGACGACGCTTCCGCTCACCCAGTTTACTCTCGCGCGCTATGGGTTTGAAATTCTCGTGTTATACGGATTTTTCAGTCTCGTGATGTTTGGCGCGGTGTATTTCATCGTGCCGCGGGTGACCCGCCGTGAATGGTTGTCCCGGCGCTTGATTTCGATGCATTTCCTGTTCTCGGTTTACGGCATCATCTGCGTCGTGATGTTCGCCATTTTCGGCGGGCTCCAGCAGGGGATCGGTCAGGAGGACTGGACCCAGCCGTGGCAGGAAGTGGCCACCCGCGCCTTCCCCTACGCAGTTGGAATCACGGTCTCGTGGTGTTTCATCCTTTTTTCCAACGTATTTTTCTTCATTCACCTCACCTTAATGTGGCTGCGCCTCGGCCGCCGCAGCTCGCACCCGACGCTGCTGGTTTCCCACGGCCACGTGGTCAGCCCGCACGGTGAAGAGGGGGATGTCGACAACGCCGGCCCGCTCCACCCGAGCGTCCATTGACATGAAACTCCCGATTTCACGTTCCAACATTCAGACAACTTTTCCATGAGCTTACGCACTTTCTTATTTGGTCTCTCCGCGAGCTTCGGCTTTGCCTGGCTCGGGGTCATCGTCATTCCTTACCTCAAAATGCGCAATCTCCAGCCCATCGAATGGTCCGAGGCGGCCGATGGCGAGACCGGGGTGTTTTATCCAAAACGCACCGGCCGAATCACCGACGGAGCGCTGGTGTATGCGGCGAATGGTTGCTACTTGTGCCATACCCAAGTGATCCGCCCGACCTACGCTGGAAACGACCTCTACCGACCGGATTGGGGCGGTCTGGTGGCCGATCCGGAGCGGGGCGATACCCGCCGTGAGACCAATGCGTATGATTTCGAAGGCGAGCGCTTTGCGCAAATCGGGGTTTCCCGGATGGGGCCTGACCTCTCCAACTTGGGCCGCCGCGTCGAGTCGATCTATGCCGCCGGTGGTGACGCCACCCAGTGGTTGCTGGCCCAGCGCTACGATCCGCGGTTCCTGCCGGAGCGGGAAAAGTCGCTGTGCCCGCCCTCGCGCTACCTATTTACCGAGCGTGTGATCCGGGGCGCCCCGTCGGACCGCGCCGTCGCGATCACCGGAAAAACCGAAGTGGTCCCGAATTCCGATGCGCTGGCGCTCGTTTCTTACCTGCTCTCGCTTAAAAAAGATCAACCGGTCCCGGCGGTACTGAATTTCGCTCCTCCCAAGCCTCAGGCCGCACCTTGAATTAATTTCCTTCCAATCTATTTTCCACCATGTCCCAGTCTAACCAGAAGCCGGACCTCGAAGAGTCGATCAATGTGACCGAAGCCCACGGCCGGGTGGTCCGCGAGGCGGCCGCGTGCGCCCGTGAGAAGCGGATCGTGGACACCGGCATCGCGCCGGTCTCCCTTTGGGCCTTCCTCTTGTGCGGGGTTGTCCTGCTCATCGCGGGTGGCATCCTCGGCACCGGCGGGCGCTTGTTTGCCTACAACGCGGTCTTCCGTGAGGGCTACGTCCGCTCGCCCGCCCCGGGCTTGGCGGATGTCGGCGTGGCGGCGCGCGAGGCCCTCGCCGCCTTTTCCGCCCGCGGTGGCCGAATCTACTCGGCGAAATGCAACGGTTGCCACGGCCCCGACGGGCGGGGCACCGGGGCCTCGTTCCCAGCTCTGGCAGGTTCCGCCTGGGTCACCGGTGAGACCGAGCGTCTGGCGATGATCATTCTCAATGGTCTTGACGGGCCAGTCAGCGACGGCAAGACCTACGGCGTGATGCCACCGCAGGGGATCGGAATGACTCCGGAAGATCTCGCGGGCGTGATGACTTTCATCCGCAACAATTTCAACAACGAGACCGGCGATGTGGTCAGCGTCGATATGGCACGCAGCGCGATTGAAATTTCCGCCGCCCGCCCGAACGCAGGCCGCGCCACCAACGCCGCGGAACTCGCCGCCGGCCACGCCAAACCTCTTCCCGGCGAGCCGACCGAGCCGGACACTCTTGTCGATCCAATCAGTCTGACACCAGTCGCTGCCGCCGCACCTTGATGACCACTATCGATTTCTATAACAGGGAAAGTTCACGTTTCCGACAATTTCCAGCCAATCCATCCTTCAACTCGATCCTGAACCCGGTTCTCGATCCAACAACGCCACAAGCGGAATTATGAGCTCTCAAGCCACCTCACCTGCCGGGCACGACGCCCACCACGACGATCACCACTATGATCCCGGATTTATCCGGAAATGGATCTTTTCGACTGATCACAAGATCATCGGTCTCCAGTATGGGATCACCGCGCTGCTGTTTCTGGCGTTCGGGTTCTATCTGATGATGGTGATGCGCTGGAGCATCGCCTATCCGCACCAGCCACTGCCAGAGTGGATGAGCTGGGTGTTCACCGACGGCTGGAAAGCACGCTGGCTCCAGGATGGCAAAGTCACTGGAGAAACCTATAACATGTTTGGGGCGATGCACGGCACCATCATGGTGTTCCTCGGGATCGTGCCGCTTGGGTTCGGGGCCTTTGGAAACTATGTGACTCCGCTCCAAATCGGTGCGCCGGATATGGCCTTCCCTCGCTTGAATATGGCGAGCTACTGGGTCTATCTTGCGGGCGGCCTCATCATGTGCGCTTCCTTCTTCATGGAGTCCGGGGCGGCGAAATCCGGCTGGACGAACTACTCGCCGCTGGCGGGCTTCGCTGATGGACAGGTGGTAAATCAATGGCTGGCGGGCCAGACGCAGTGGTTGATCGGCCTAGTCTTGCTCATCACCTCATCACTGCTGGGATCGGTCAATTTCATCACCACAATCATTAACCTCAGGGTGCGGGGAATGACCTGGATGCGGATGCCATTCTTCGTCTGGTCGATGCTTGTGACCGCGTTCCTCTTGTTGCTCGCCTTCCCGCCGCTGGAAGCCGCCGGAATCATGCAGTTGATGGACCGGGTCGCGCATTCCTCGTTCTTCATGCCATCCGGGCTCTTCACCCAAACCGAGGGGCTTGCCGATCTCTCAGGGGGCGGATCTCCGCTGCTGTTCCAGCACTTGTTCTGGTTCTTGGGGCATCCTGAAGTTTACGTGCTGCTGTTGCCGGCCTTCGCCTGTGTCGCGGAAATCATTCCCGCGAATTCGCGCAAGCCACTGTGGGGTTACAAGTCGGTGGTATATGCGGTGCTGGTTCTCGGGTTCCTTTCCTTTGTCGTCTGGGCCCACCACATGTATATGACCGGAATGGGGGCCGCAGTTTCCACTTTCTTCCAAACCACCACGGTTCTCATCTCCATTCCCTCGGTGATTATCATCACCGCCCTGCTGCTTTCCCTCTGGGGTGGGTCGATCCGCTTCACCCCTCCGATGATGTGGGCCTGCGCCTTCATCCCGATGTTCGGCATCGG
>JBBEEL010000086.1:0-19631 GCA_040880785.1 Akkermansiaceae bacterium
GTTTTTTAGTTTCCGGGCAGGATGCCGGGGCCACGTGGCGCGGGCATTCTGCCCGCCGCCTTTCTGGTCTTTTCATCCGCGTCCATCTTGTTCATCTGTGGTTAGTTTAAAAGTCATCGGTGAAATCGAAGAGGTTGACCACGGAATACACGGAACACACGGAAGGCAAGAGGAAGGCCGCGCAGCGCATTTAGGTCAAATTTTCGAGTATTCCGTGGTTCCTGTCTTCGCTTCTCTTCCTCTGAATTCATGGCTCCGGACAGGATGTCCGGGCCACGTGGCGCGTCCGGCTTTTTCAAAACAAGCTCGGCTCGTCGGGGCGTGTCGGGGGGACGGGCGCGCCGATTTTCTCGTAAGCGGCGGGCATCGCGATCCGGCCGCGCGGGGTGCGCATCAGGAAGCCCTGCATGATGAGGAATGGCTCGTGGACTTCCTCGATGGTCGCCGCGTCCTCGCCCACCGCGACGGCGAGCGAATTGAGCCCGACCGGGCCGCCGTTGAATTTGTAAATCAGGACCTCGAGCAGTCGCTTGTCCATTTCGTCGAGCCCTTGGGAATCGATCTCGATCATCGCGAGCGCGGCATCCGCGGTTTTTTCGTCGATGAATCCCTCGCCGCGGACCTGCGCGAAATCCCGCACCCAGCGGAGCAGCGCGTTGGCGACGCGCGGGGTGCCGCGCGAGCGCGAGGCGATTTCCAGCGCGCCGCCGCGCTGGATCGGCACGTCGAGCAGGCCCGCCGAGCGCTCGATGATTTGGGCAAGTTCGTCGTGGGTGTAGTAGTCGAGCCGGTTCGCTAGGCCGAAGCGCGAGCGCAGCGGCGCGGTGAGCATGCCCGAGCGCGTGGTGGCGCCGACGAGCGTGAATTTCGGTAAATTGATCTGGATCGACCGCGCCGACGGGCCGGAATCGATGATGATATCCAGCCGGAAGTCCTCCATCGCCGGATAGAGGTATTCCTCGATCGCCGGGTGCAGGCGGTGGATCTCGTCAATGAACAAAATGTCGCCCTTCTGGATGTTGGTCAGGATTCCGGCAAGGTCGCCGGCCTTTTCGATCTGCGGGCCGGAGGTGGTGTGGAGCTGGGTTCCGGCGGCGCGGGCGATCAGGTTGGCCAAGGTGGTTTTCCCCAGACCCGGCGGACCGGAGAGCAGCACATGATCGAGCACATCGCTGCGTTGTTTCGCCGCCTCCAGCATCAGCAGCAGGCGGTCCTTGACCTTTTCCTGACCGATGAATTCCGAAAACGCCGGCGGCCGCAATGACACATCAAAGGGCGTGACGGGCGTGGTCGTGGTCTGCTGGTAAAAATTTTCGGACATCGGGCGTGCGGCGGGATTGAAGCCTACCCGGCCGGGGGCGAGAAGCCCGGATTTTGCAGAAGTCCCGCACTCCCGTGCCTGTGGACCCGGCTCCAGCCCGCCTGAGCCCTCTCAGCTGATCTGGCTATCTGTTCTCCGCCCCTGACCGCGGCGAATCATGACCCACCCGGCGATCGCCTGGGCCAATCCGAAAACGAGAAAGCCATGATTCCAACGCTGCGGGTTTGCCACCTCCTCCCGCACGTTGTGGAAGGCGAAGAGGTAGTGGTTGAACACGCTGTCCATGATGTTGAAAACGCCCCAGCCGAAGATCAGCCCCCCAAAGAAGACGAGCTTGGAAAAGACCCCGCCGCCACGCCCGAGCAGCCGCCACAGGAGCATCACTCCCACGAAGGTCAGCACCCAGGTCCCCGCATGGAAGATACCGTCCCAGAACATGTTAACCTTCGCGTTCTCAAGCGTGTCCGGCGGCAGGATATTGGATAGCATCTGGTGCCACTGCAATATCTGGTGCAGCAGGATTCCATCGATGAATCCGCCGAGGCCAAGGCCCAGGAAGGTTGCCGCGGCAATAAGCGGGCCTGCGCGTTTATCATCCATGTTGCTATTTCAGTCTGTGAAGTAACCCGCACAAGCCTCCCACTACCACGAACTGCGAGAGGACCATCGCGAGCATCGGCAGGAACCTCGGGCCAAAGATATCGGCTTGCAATTCCGCGTTGCAGGTCAAACAGGCCAGAAGCATGTCACGGATGGCGATCATGGCACACCTTCAACTTACCTCCCGGCGGCAACAACATCGATTTGCATCTTCATCTGCCATCGCGCGATCCTGCCGAAGCTCCACCCGCGCCTTTACCTATTCGGAGTTTCCTAAAACACCACGAGCCGCCGCACCAAGCCTCTGACCGCGGTGTCAAGGATGTGGAGCAGGCGCTGCAATACCTGCTCTAGCGTCTCCTTCTCGACAGGAAAACCAGCAGCCCGGCGAAAACCAGCAGTGCACCCGCCGGCTCGGGTATCACCACGGCCCGCCAGGCGAGACCAAATTCCTCCTCGTCCACCAAGCCCGTCAGATCGAACACCAGGCTGTCGTAAACGACCCGGAATCCATAATGCCCGGCGTCAATCGAGTCGAACCGCAGGAACTCCGTATTGTTATAAATCGTCTCCGACGCCCCGACCTGCGCGACGAAGCCACCCACGCTATCAAGCTGCCAGACCTGGAGGTTCAGGTTGGAAAACGCGAGGTCGCTCCCGGTCCCGTCAAGGTCGTCGAATTCACGCACCGAGAACCAGTTGAGCGCCACTGTTAAAGCCATCTGTTGGGTGAACTCCGCGGCGAAGACATATTCCAGCACACCACCCAGCCCGATCGTCCCCGCGTCCCATCCTGTCGCATCCATCAGGCCTCCCGTATTACCGGCCATGTCCCGCGTTCCAAAGAAATAAACATCCGCCGCGGCCTCCAGATCCAGCGCCCCGGCACCGGTCGCGATGTCCAGCGCCTGCGTCGTCACGTTGAACGCATTTTGCCCGTTGTCCCAGCCAATGGTTTTCTGTGCACCCGCCATCAACACGGATTTCACCACCCGGGTGTCGAAAGCCGCAGAATTCGAGTTATGGTTAAAAAAAGGATCCGTCTTGGCGACGTCCTTCAACAGGGAAATCCCGCCTGCCACGATGGGCGACGCATAACTCGTCCCATCCATGTTCAAAAAATATTGGTCGGTCGGCGACGGTTCTTGGACGATGCCCGCCAGCCCGGGACTCGCACCGATCGTCCTGCTATCGCCCAAATAGGCTGCTAGAAAAAGTCGTTCGCCCGGTGCTGCTAGATCAACGGCCACCCGCACCCCTGGCAGGTTGGTCTCCGTTTCAGGGTTGTAGAAATCGACCATGCCCACCGACGAAAATTGTGATGGCTGCAAAAACGACGTTCCGCCGAGTGATCCCACCGTGATATTGTTGAAGCCGGATCCCGGCGACGACACCGCCGCTTGCGCGCCATTTCCTGCCGCAGCCACCAGCGCCACCGACGTATTCTGCCGCGCCAGCCCGTCGAGTGCCACGGCCCAGTCCGACATGGCCGCCGGATCACCGCCGCCCCAGCTGCTGTTGATCACATCCGGCCGGGCCACTCCCTCTCCCAGCCCGCTTCCTTGGAAGAACGCCCGGTAAACGTTCACGACCGACTCCGTGGTCACCGAAAAGCTGCCGAAATTATCGCTCGAGAAACCCGTCGCGATCGCCCCGGAAACCAGCTTCGCCTCGGGAGCCATTCCCAGCCCGGTATACGTGTAGGAACCCGGCTCCACAAAGCCGCTTCCTGCCAGCACGTGGCCGACCGTTGTGGCGTGGTAGTCGATCTCATCGGAACCGCCGGCCGCCGTGTTGTCGTAAGTGTGAAAACCGTTCGCAGCGCCGGGAGGTCGGACAAACACCTCGTGGCCGAACCAAACGTGGCCGCCCTCGATGTTCCCGATCACCGTGCTCCCACCGCGGAATCCCGCGTTGAAAAACAGATCCCAACCCACCACCGAGTTTACGAAGGTCAGGCTCTCGAACGCGCCATTTTGATAGTTGCCGGAATAGATCAAACTCCCCGGTTCCGCCCGCACCGCGACGGAGGAAGCCGTGAGCAGCGGCAAAATCAGCAATTGAAGGGTTTTCATGTGGCTTGCGCCTGTGAGTTCAAGCCACCTGCACCTGCATGTCAACATCCTCGCGCAGGTTGGCGATGATGAAGTCCTGCCGGTCTGGCGTGTTCTTGCCCATGTAGAAGGCGAGCAGTTCCTTCACGCCCTTGCCTTCCTCATATTCCACGTGATCGAGCCGCATGTCAGGGCCGATCATGAAGCTGAACTCATCGGGTGAAATCTCGCCCAGCCCCTTGAAGCGGGTGATTTCCGCCGCCTTGCCAAGTTTGGCCTGCGCCGTCTTGCGCTCCTCCTCGTCGTAACAATAGATGGTTTCCTTCTTGTTGCGCACCCGGAACAGCGGCGTTTGCAAAATCCACAAATGCCCGTCGCGGATCATCTCCGGGAAGAACTGCAGGAAGAATGTGAGTAATAACAAGCGGATGTGCATTCCATCCACATCGGCATCGGTGGCGATGACGACTTTGTTATATCGTAGAGATTCGATTCCATCCTCGATATTAAGTGCTGCCTGGAGCAACGCAAACTCCTCGTTTTCATACACAATCTTGCGCGGCAGGCTGAAGGTATTGAGCGGCTTCCCGCGCAGGGAAAACACCGCCTGCGTCTCCACGTCGCGGCTCTTGGTGATCGATCCGGAGGCGGAGTCGCCCTCGGTGATGAAGAGCGTGGATTCCTCGCGGCGCTTGTGTTTACTGTCATAGCGGACGCGGCAGTCGCGGAGTTTTTTGTTATGCACCTTCGCCTGCTTCGAGCGCTCACGGGCGAGCTTTTGGATGCCCTTGAGGTCCTTGCGCTCGCGCTCGGCGGCCATGATCCGCTTCTGGATCGCCTCCGCGGTCTGCGGGTGCTTGTGCAGGTAGTTGTCGAGATTCTGTTTGAGGAAATTCCCGATGAACGTGCGCAGCGACTCGCCGTCCGGCGCGATCCCGGCGGAGCCGAGCTTGGTCTTCGTCTGCGACTCGAAAACCGGCTCGACGATCCGCACGCAGATCGCCGCCTCGATGCCGGCGCGGATGTCCGAGGGCTCGTATTGTTTTTTATAAAACCCGCGGATCACCTGCACCAGCGCCTCGCGGAACGCGGCGAGGTGGGTGCCGCCCTGCGAGGTGTTCTGGCCGTTGACGAAGGTGTAGTATTCCTCGCCGCTCTCGGGTGTGTGGGTGAAGGCGATTTCAATATCTTTACCGATCAGATGGATCGGTGGATAGAGCGCCTCGTTTTCCATTTCCTCGCGCAGCAAGTCGAGCAGCCCGTCCTTCGAGCGGAATTTTTTGCCATTGAACACCAAAGTCAGTGCCGGATTTAGATAGGAATAGTAGCGGCACATCTTCTCGACATACGGCTCTTTGTATTTCGCCTTGGGCGGGAAAATCGTGCGGTCGAGCTCGAAGGCGAGGCGGGTGCCATTCACACCGTCGTCGCGCCGCGGGTTTTTCATGTCCATCGTGAGCTGGCCTTTGGAAAACTCCAGCGCCTTGGTCTCGCCCTCGCGCCACGACTGGATCTCGAAAAAGGTGGAAAGCGCGTTGACCGCCTTGATCCCGACGCCGTTGAGGCCGACGGATTTCTTGAATGCCTCGCTGTCGTATTTCGCGCCGGTGTTGATCTGCGCCGCGCAGTCAAAAAGTTTTCCCAGTGGGATTCCGCGGCCGAAATCGCGCACCTCCACGCGGCCTTCCTCGTCGATTTCCACCCGCACTTCCTTGCCATAGCCCATGATGTGCTCGTCGATTGAGTTGTCCACCGCCTCCTTGAGCAGGATGTAGAGTCCGTCGTCGGGCGAGGTGCCGTCGCCGAGCTTGCCGATATACATGCCGGGGCGCATGCGGATGTGTTCGCGCCAGTCGAGGGATTTGATGTCGTCTTCGGTGTAGTTCGCAGCCATACGGGTCAGATTGTTTCGGATGTCTTAAGCGCTTGGTCGGCGACAGGCAAGAACGACCAGTGGAAACTGGAAATGGGTTCGGTGCGGCGGGTGAGACGGCGGCAGGCGGCGGATCGGGAGCCCGGGCCGGGCCGCGCTGCAAGTCGCTTAAATTTATGCGAAACGGCTTGGAATGAGGCCGCCGTGTGGTAATCAGGATGCCGTCACCGCTCATTCAGAGTGACCGCCTCATTTGAAACGCCAAACCCCATTTCTACCTATGGCCGATTTATCTTCATGCACGACTGAACTGCCCAGCTTGGGGTTTTTGAGTCAGGTTTCCTCTGAGCACCGCTCATTTTTGGCCTGCTTTGGCAAGTTTCACCGCCCTGATGCCGGAGTGGTTCTCATCACCGAGGGGGAACAGCAGGATTCCCTTTATATCATCCTCCAGGGTCACCTTCATATCGTCTCGGAGGTGGAAGGCCGGCAGGTTCTGATCGCCTCGTTGAGCGAGGGTGACGCGATCGGGGAGGTCAATTTGTTTGACCCGGGAAATGCGAGCGCCTCGGTCATCGTCCGCAGTCCGTCGGTGATTTGGTCGCTGACGCGGGATGAATTGGATGCTTTTGTCGAGGCGGACCCGGCGGCCGGCATGGCGGTGTTCCGCGGTTTGCTCGCCCAGGTTTCCCGGAGGATCCGCAGCATGAACGAGAAGTTGGCGCAGGCTGACAAGAAGTCATCACTCCACCATTATTGGGAGACCAACGCGTGAGTATGACGCTGATTCAGGATCCGCTCTCGTTATTTTTCGCTTTTCTGGTGCTTCACACGCTGGCTGATTTCCCCCTACAAGGGGATTACCTGGCTCGGCAGAAAGTCCGGAAAAATGCGACGTCCAGGACCGACTGGTTGGTGGCCTTGTCCGCCCACAGCATCATCCATGCCGGGGGAGTTTGGTTGGTGACCGGCTCGCTGGCGCTGGGCGTGACGGAGTTTTTCCTGCACTGGTTGATTGATCTTGCGAAGGGTGAGGGCAAATTCGGAGTGGTAATGGATCAATCGCTGCACTTGTTGTGCAAGCTCGGCTACGTGCTCTTCCTCGCCTACAGCAATACCGACAGGGTCTCTTTCGTCACTTGCTTTCCATAACATAAACTCCACTCCACCCCGCTTGCGGTGGGTCGGTCTGCAGTTGAAGGCAGCGTGAAATCATGATGAGTGAGGGATTCGACTTCATGCCCGGGGTGACACCGGGTTGGTTGGGTTCAAGATGGGCGCTTAGGCGAAAGCATCGTGCCGCCCCGTCCCAATCCATCGCCTGATAGCGGGCGAGGCCGTCTGCAAAGGTGGCGAGGCACTCGTGCGTCCGGTCCGTAACCTGGTCTCTCAGTCCAACAACCTCAAAGATGGAGACCGGCTCGCTCCTGCCTTTCACACGGATCCTGTCGAGATTGCGGAACACCACGTGATCGGCACCATATTTCAGACAATCCAGGTAGGTCGCCTCCGCCACCATGTTGAGGACGCCGTATAACTTGGCACCGGATTCCATGCGGGCGGCGAGGTTTACGTTGTCACCCATCATGGTGAAGTTGAAACGGGCCGGGCTGCCCATGTTTCCAACGGTCGCCAAGCCGCTGTTCAGGCCGATGCGCGATTGCATTTGGCCCACGACCGCCGGCCATTTCTCACCCTCCCGCCGCCATTTCTCCCTGAGTTCCGCCAGTCTGAGCTGGACGAGTTGGGACGCCACACAGGCACGGTAGGCATGGTCTTGCAATGGGACCAAGCCACCAAACATCGCGACCACCGCATCGCCAATGTATTTGTCCAAGGCTCCCCCTTGGGCGAGGACGACATCGGTGCAGGCCGTGAGGTATTCGTTCATCAACTCAACCAGCTTGTTAGGTGGTAGCAATTCGGAAAATGCCGAGAATCCCTGGATATCGCTGAAATAAGCCGTAATTTCCCCTTCCACTCCCCCCAGGTGTGGGCTTTCGCCGGTTTTCACCATCTGCTCCACCAATTGGGGCGAGACGTAGGTGCCAAACAGGCTCTTGATCCGGGTTTTCGCCCGTTGTTCATCCACCAACTGCCAACCCAAGGCGATCGCGCCGGTCATCACGGTCGCGCCGATCGGGGCTGTCAGTGGAATTACCAAGTGGTTTGACATAAAGAGCCAAAACGCGGTGCCGATGTAGAGCCCAACCAGCAGCATCGCGAGCACCTTGAAGCGGATCTCGTTCAAGCGTTGCATGAGCGCGAAGAGCACCACCGATATGGTTAGAAAAAAGGTGAGGGAATGATCGGCCCACCCGGGCAAACGCTGAAGGTGGTTTCCGGAAACGAAGGTCTTCAGGAGATTTCCATGAAAGCCGACTTGCGGCACAGGCACCTCATCGAAGGGAGTTTTCCCCAAGTCCTGGAGGAGGGGATCGACCGCACCCACCAGAACAATGGTGTCTTTGAACTGCTCGAAAAACGCGCGGCCGACTGCTTTTTTTTGAGGATCCGGATTCTCTAACAACGAAAGGTTCCGCCCGATGTCGGCCACGCTGCAGCGTGGATTTTCCGGTGAGATCCAGCGGGAGAACCAGTTGGCCTCGACCAGCTGTCCGCGCTGCAAGGGGATTGAAGTTAGAACGCCGCCATCGGGCTTCCGGACCTCCATCCGGTCCGGGAAGCGCACCAACGCTTCATCCGTGAGCCCCCAGTGGATCAGCGCCAGGCGCAGGGACAGTGGATAGAACGAGCCCACTGGGGAATCGGCAAAAACCGGCGCGGCGCGCGCTTCACCCATGTAGGTGTCGATCAGTCCGGGAATCCCCCACGAGGGCCCGAGGATGGGGAATGCCGGGAGCTCGGGAGCATCGTTTTTGTCCGGATCGGTCGCGCCTTCGAAAACCCATGGGAACTGCCGTTTCGCCTGAAGCAAGCCCGGACCCGGCACGTAGTTGGCGGCGAGAACCACGTGTTTGTGCCGGTGAATGGATTTCCCAAATAACAAGCGGCCCTCGTTTTGTTCCTTGATTCCGAAGTCCGGACGAGCGTTTTCGGAAAAAAGGATATCGAAGCCGACCGCCTTCACCTGACCGTGCTCAAAAAGCGCCTCGACCAACTGCGAGAAGCGGCTGTGATTCCATGGCCAGCGGTAAGCTTGGATCGCTTCGTTATCGATGTCCACATACGCAATCTTTAGCGGCGCGCTCATTTCCCCCCGCATTCGGAAGCGCAGATCCAACAGCCGGTTTTCGAGGAATTGCAGCTGCCCGAAATGCCCGAGAAGACACCATGAAAACGGGATGATCAGCAGCAGGAGATACCGAACCCAGGGGAGGCTTGTGCGGGCAGATTTCAAAGCAACAACTCGCTAAAGCACTTTTTACTATCGCGGGTTCACATCGGTCGTCGGTTGCGGATCGATCACCACGGGCGGCGCATCGAGCGCTTGGGTCAGAACGTCGATCAAATTCGCCTCAGTCACACCGACAATGATCGTCTCGACGGCTGTGGCCCCATCGGCCACCACTTGATTGATCATTGCGAGACGAGCTGCTGGAATATCCTGCACCTCCATGCTAAGCACCTCGGCGACGGTGGTTTCCCCTGTGACCGGGTCCACTGACAGCGTGACCGAGACAACGACCTCCTTCCCGGCGGCAATAAGTGTGACTTGGCCGTTTGAATCGGTCAGCGAAACCTCCCCTTCAGTGACGCTGAGGGTGTAGATAGCGTTGCCGTTTTCATCAGTCGTGTATTTGACCACAAAGATGGTGCCCCGCACACCTGCGGCACCAACCGGAGTATTGACGACCAAGGAGGACCCCTCTTTGACGCGGAGTTTTTTTACGTTACAAACCACCTCGCCTTCCACCAGGTTGAGGCTGGTCACCGAAGTGGTGGGCTCCTCGGTTGCGGTGGCCATCGCATAGGGAGTTGAAAACGGATCCTGGAGGAATTCCGAAATGACGAGCTCGGAGTTCTCCAGCAGGCTGATGGTGGATCCGTTGGAGAAAACCAGGGTGACGGTTGAGGTCTGCCCGACAGTCACCGTGTGTTTTTCAGAAATCACATCGTTCTGCTTCAGGCTCCGCGGGGTCTGATTTCGGGGGTCAAACGCCTCAACCTTGCCAAGCACACTGGCGACTACGACCTTGCCCGGGAGACGCTTTTTGCCGGACTCCTCGGAAAAAGCCACGCTGGAAGCAAGCCCAACGCTCAGAACGGTGATAATCAGACGTTTTATAAAGCTCATGGAAACATTCATTGCTCCAAGGATTAGGAGTTAAAATTCACGTTATCAATATTATTTAGAAGATTTCCAAAACGCGTTGAGCGTTCATCTGCGGTTGAATTCAGTTCCCCACGGGGTCAATCTCCGTTTCTCAACACTGGACAGCCCGCCACCTGCTGCCACTGTGTGGCGGGCTTTATGCGAATTTCTGACCGCTATATCGGACAACAGGTGTTCCTCGGCACGCTGTCGGCGGTGCTGGTGTTAGGCTTGGTGCTGGTGCTGGGGAACCTTTTCAAACAGATCCAACCCTTGCTGGTGGACCTGAAGGCACCGTGGGCGCTGGTGCTGCGCTTCGTGATCAACGTGCTGCCCGTGTCGCTGATGTATACGATCCCGTGGGGTTTTTTATCAGCGGTGCTGCTGGTGTTCGGGCGGCTGTCCTCGAACCAGGAAATCACGAGTTTCCGGGTGGCGGGGTTGAGCTTGGTGCGTTTGTCCGCCCCGGTGTTCGTGATCGGCGCGGGGCTGTCGCTGCTGAGTTTATGGCTGAATCTGAATGTGGTGCCGGCGTCGAAGGCGACGGTGCGGCAGTTGATTTATGACCAGGCGGCCAAGGACCCGCGGTCCTTGCTGAAGCCGGGGGTGGTGCAGGGGGATTTCAGAGGAGATGGCAACGAAGTGCAGAAGATGCTCATCGAGGGAGAGAACGGCGACTGGGTGAATGGCCTCCACATCTATGTGTTGCCGAGACCGGGGACCGGAGGAAATCCGACTTATGTGCACGCGTCACGGGCGGCGCTGGCGGTGGACCACGAGAAAAGGCAGCTGCGCATGAAGCTGGAGAACGCCCATTTCGAGACCTTGGATGCGGACGGCTTGGTCAGCATGGCCTTCGCGGCGAATGTGGAACCGCTGGTGATCGACCTGAAAGCTCCACGCGACCGGAGTAAACCCAGCGCGATGACCAACGAGCAGATTTTACGGGAAATCTCAAAGCACCCGGAGCTCGACGGGGATAAGGTCCGGAAAATGCGGATGGAGATCACCAAGCGCTATTCGTTTTCAATGGCCTGCCTGGCCTTCGCCTTCGTGGCGGTGCCGCTGGGGATGCAAACGCGGCGGAAGGACACCTCGCGCGGGTTGATCATCAGCCTGCTCATCGGCACCGGGTATTTCCTGCTGACGATGCTGGCCGGGCAGTTTGACACGCAGCGGGGTGCCACCGCGATGCTGTGGGCCCCGAATGTTGCCTGTGTTTTGCTCGGATTGTTCCTTTTCCGCAGGGCGCGTTATAAATAGGCTGCCAAGGCGCGATGAAACTCCTCAGGAAACTCACCCATGCCAGCCGCGATGTCCGTGACATGTTCCGGGGCGAGCGCGTGGTGCTGCTGCCGTTCACCAAGGACCTGAAAAAATACGATTTGCCGGCCCTCCGGCACGACACGTGGGCGGCGGCGAATGTGACGGCCCTGGCGCTGGCGCAGGGGCTGGCGTTTGCGGCGATCGCCGGGCTGCCGGTGGTCTTCGGCATCATCAGCACGGCGGTGGCGGCGCTGGTGGCTCCCTTGTTCGCCGGCTCGCGGCACACGATTCTGGGGCCGACGAACGCAACCGCATTCATGCTGTTCAGCTTTTTTTCGGTGAATCCGGCGATGACTCCGCGCCTGGGGGAACTGGTGCCGCTGCTGGTGCTGATGGTGGGCATCTTCGCCACGGTGGGGGCGCTTTTCCGGGTGGCGGACCTCTTGCAATACGTCTCGCGCAGCGTGCTGGTCGGCTACATTTCCGGCGCGGCGGTGCTGATCATGGCCAACCAACTGAAGCCGTTTTTGGGCTTGGCGGCGTTTGTCAGCGACGAGGCGGCCTCGACCTTCGTGGGGCTGTTGATCGCGCTGGTGCGGGCGCTGCCGCAGACGAACCTGGTGGCGCTGGGGATCGGCGCGGCGACCCTGTTGATTTTCGCGGCGTTCCGGCGGTGGAAGCCGAAATGGCCGGCATTCGCGGTGGCGCTGGTGATTTCCTCGGCGGTGTTCGGCCCATTGATCCGTTTCGGGATCGGGCCATTCGAGGTGGCGGAGACATTTGTGACCTTTGGTTTCGGGGATCTGATGGTTAAAATGCCGAACCTGATCCGGGCGGACATTTTCACGGACATTTCCGCGCTGGCCAGCGTCGCCTTCGCCATCGCGTTCCTCGCGTCGCTGGAAAACACGCTGATGGCGAAAACGCTGGCCTCGAAAACCGGCGACCGCCCGGACGTGAACCAAGACATGCTCTCGGTGGGGATGGCGAACCTCGCCAGCTCCTTCGCCGGTGGGATGCCGGCGTCCGGCTCGCTGACGCGCTCGGTGCTCAACTACGAGTCAGGCGCGCGGACGCGCTTCGCCTCGTTTTTTTCCGGCGTTTACACGACGGCCATCGCGCTGCTGATCGCCGGGTTGGCGGGCTGGGGCCTGCCGCTGATCGACTTCGTGCCGAAGGCGGCGCTGGCGGCACTGGTGATCGCGCTGGCGCTCTCGCTCTTCAATCTGCGCCACCTTCGGATTTGCCTGCGCTCGACCTCGGGCGACGCGGCGGTGCTGGGGCTCACCTTTCTCGCCACGCTGCTGGCACCGCTGCACGTGGCGATTTTCATCGGCGTGGCGATTTCCATCGGGCTGTTCCTGCGCAAGGCGAGTCGGCCGTTTCTCATCGAGTATGAATTCAGCGAGGCCGGCGAGCTGCGGGAAATGGGGGAAAAACGCCAGCGGCCGATCCCGGCGATTTCCATCGTCCACGTCGAGGGCGACTTGTTTTTCGGCGCGGCCGAGCTGTTCCGGACCCAGATCCAGCGCACGATGACGGATCCGGCAATCAAGGTGATCATCCTGCGGCTGAAAAACGCGCGGCATCTGGACGCCACCAGCGTGATGGCGCTGGAGGATCTGATCTTATTCATGCGCGGCCACGGGCTGCACTTGATCGTCTCCGGCGCGAGCCGCGAGGTTTACCGGGTGCTGAAACAGTCCGGCATCCTCATCACCTTACAGGAAGGCTGCGACCGAAGCGTGGGCGAGAGTAACATTTTTCTAACCAACGCGCGCAACCCGAACCTCTCCACCCGCGCCGCCCTCAAGCGCGCCCAACAATTACTCGGCACCGACAAGGCGGAAATCCGGATTTTCTACGATCCTAACAAACACCCGTCATCGACATGAAACGCTCCGTCATTTCCGGGATTGCCCTCGCCCTGCTGATCGCCTTCGGTCTCTGGTGGTTTTCCGCGGCGGAGGTGCTGAAGCGCCGGACCCAGTCGCTGCTGAGCACGCTCACACTGGACGCCGGCACCGGACGCGCCAGCCGGACGCTTGCCACGTATTCGCTCAACAAGCTGCTGGCCCCGTGGGTGGAGCTCGACACGCCGACCATCCGAGAGGCTAACGGAAACTTCGAGCGCGTGGAACTCGAGTCGGGCTTCAACTGGATTTCCCAACAAGCGAAGCAGACACGCTTTGAATTGGAAAAATTTCATTCTGTCACCATCGCCGGCGACACCGGAAACGTGAAACTCACCTTGTTTGGACTCGTCGAGCTGCCACACTACCGCCCGGCAGACGGCAATTACGCAGTCAGCCTCGACTGGAAAAACGGCGACGACGGCTGGCGGCTGACCCAGGCAGTCTGGACGCAGATGCCGTGAAATTCACCCACCCGCCGATGCCGCAACCCGAGCCAAAAACCTCCAAACACCACCTCGCCCCGCTGCTGATTTGGCTGCCTGCGCTGGTGGTGCTTTTGCCGGTGCTCGTCGTCGGGTGGCGCGCCTTGGAGGCTCCGGGGCCGGTTTGGCAGCAGATCGTCGAGAACCGTCTGGCCGGCTACATCTGGCAGTCCGTCCTGCTCATCGTGCTCGTCACCACGCTGGCCGTCTTGTTCGGCGTGCCGGCGGCCTGGCACGTCTCGGTGCATGATTTCCCCGGCCGAAAAGTTTTTGAATGGGCGCTGTTGCTACCGCTCGCCATGCCGGGATTCGTCGCCGCCGTAGCGTATGTCGATAGCTTGGAATCGCTGGTGCCCTTCTATGTTTGGATCCGGCAAAACATCGGGATCGAAGCCTTCCTGGCCTCGCAGAAAATCGCGCCGTGGGTGTTTGCCGTCGGCGTGCTCTCGGCCACTTTGTTTCCTTACGTGTTCCTGAGCAGCCGCGCGGTGTTCGCGCGGGAAGCCGCCGGCTCGCTGGAAGCCGCGAGGATGTTGGGGGCCGGGCAATTCCGCGTTTTCCTCACCATCGCCGTGCCGATGGCTCGTCCCGCCATCGCCGCGGGAGCCAGCCTGGTGGCCATGGAGGCGATCAACGACTACGGCGTGGTTTCCGCCTTCGGCCTCAACACACTCACGCCCGGCATTTTCCGCACCTGGTCGGAAGGCTATCCCGGCGCGGCGATGCGGCTGGCGCTCGTCCTCATGTCGCTGACGCTGATCTTCATCGGACTTGAACGCTGGCAACGCGGCAACCGCCGTTTCGCCTCCGATCCCGCGGAAACTCCTCTCGCCCGCCGCCGCCTCGGACCCGCCGGGACCGCGCTGGCCTGGAGTGTGTGCGGGATCCCGCTGCTGCTCGGATTTCTCATCCCCGGCTGGCGGATGGCGCGCTGGGCGATCCAGTCGCACGACCGCATGGACTGGGAAAACCATTTCGTCGCCGCGGGAAATTCCATCTTCCTCGCCGCCGGAGCCGCCGCGCTCATCACCGTTGGGGCCATCGTGCTCGTCGCCGGCCGGCGTGCCTTCCACGGCCGCTCGCTGCGGCTCGCGCAGCGCGTCGGCATCCTCGGCTACGCCTTTCCCAGCGCGCTCGTCGCCGTCGGGGTGGGAGCCATCGTTTCCTCGCTCTCGTCATTTCCGCCGCTCGGCGTGCTTGCCTTGAGCGCCTCGACCTTCGGGTTGATGTTCGCCTATTTCGTCCGCTTCCTCGCCGTCGGCATCCAGCCGGCGGCCGCCGGTTTCGAGACGGTTTCCGGCAGCCTGCACGAGGCGGCGCGGACGCTCGGGGCGCGGCCGGCGCGGGCTTTGTTTCAGATCGACCTGCCGCTCGTCTGGCCCGCGCTCATCGCCGGGGCCACGCTGGCTTTCATCGATGTCTTCAAGGAACTCACGCTCACCCTCGTCCTGCGGCCCTTTGATTTCGAAACCCTCGCCACCCGCACTTACCGGCTCACCGGCGAGTCGCGCATTCCGGAAGCCTCGTTGCCCGGACTGACGCTGGTGCTCGTCAGCCTGATCGGCTTGATTCCCCTGACCCGCCTGCTCCGCAACCGCCCGAGATGATCCGCCTGCAAGTCCAGAACCTGTCGAAATCCTACCGCAACGGGCCCGCGCCCGCCGTGCGCGATGTCTCATTCGAGCTGCCCGAGGGCAAACTCCTCTCGCTCGTTGGCGAGAGCGGCAGCGGCAAAACCACGCTGCTGCGCCTGCTCGCCGGACTGGAAAAACCCGACAGCGGCTCCATTTCCCTCGACGGTCGGCTGCTCTCCTCACCCGCCTCCATCGTCCCGCCCGAGCAACGCGGCATCGGCCTGGTCTTCCAACACCACGCGCTTTTCCCGCACTTCACGGTGGATAAAAACATCGGCTTCGGCCTGCGCCACCTCTCGCGCGACGAGCGGATGGCCGTCATCGAGCAACTCCTCGCGCTCGTCGGCTTGGCGAAATTCGGCGCGCGCTACCCGCACGAGCTCTCCGGCGGCGAGCGCCAGCGCATCGCCCTCGCCCGCGCGCTCGCGCCCGAACCGCGGCTACTTCTGCTCGACGAACCCTTCAGCAGTCTCGACGCCCGCCTGCGCCATGCCGTCCGCGACGACACCCGCGCCATCCTCAAGGAGCGCGGCGCCACCGCGCTTTTCGTCACCCATGACACCGGCGACGCGCTTTCCATCGCCGACCGGATCGTCGTCCTCAAGCACGGCCAGCTCCAGCAGGACGGCGCGCCGCCCGAGGTCTATCACGCTCCGGCCAACGCCTACGTCGCGTCGTTTTTCGGCACCTGCAATTTCCTCCCCATGCACAGCCTGCCCCACCCGAGCGGCGCGCGCATCCTCTGCCACGTCGGCCCGCCCAGCCCATCAGAAAAGCCCGGTTTCGGCCTCTGGGTGCGGCCGGAAGACCTCGAACTCGTCCGCCACGATTCACCGGAAACTTTGGCCGGCACCATCACCAAGGTCGGCTTCCATGGTGCCTATCTGGAAGTCACGCTGCACTGCACGAGTGCCGCCGCCGGGCCCTTCGAGGTCACCGTCTGGCACCACGCCCCCTTCATGGTCCATCCTGGCGAAACCTGGGGCATCACCCCCCGCCCCCGACGGCGCTGACATGGACTGCGGCGGGAGGCGAACTCTCCTATTGATCAAGCAGAATGTCACCATGCGAGGACGGGTAGCCGTGCATCAACACACCCAGCCGCTTCTTTCTGTGCTTTCCCGCTACCTCGCGCAGGATGACGAAACCCGGTTGTGCGGCGTGTTGGCTTTTCCATTGCAGAAGAAGGCGACGTTAATCACTTCGCGCGGAACTCTTTGCTGGCGACCATCGCGTGCGAGAGGTCATCGAGAAAGTCCGTCTTCGCCGCATTCGGTGGCTGCTTCTCGTCCTTCGGCGGCATCTCGCCGGAGTGCATCGCATCAAGCACCTTCTGCCACTTTTTCGCCGTCTTTTTTTTGGCGTGCCGCTTCCTGTCACTTCGCCTTTCCTGTGGCATTGACAGGCGGAGCCTTGTCTTTCTTTTTCCTGGCCACGGGCGCGGGCCACGGGCGGGTGGGATCCATTTGCTGGTAATCGGCTGCGGTCGGGCCGCCGCCGAACTGCTCCCAATACCAGACGGCGAAGGGGTTGAGCTTCGGGCCGAGGACCTTCTCGTTGACCATCAACGGCAGGCACTCAGCCCACCATTGATCGAAAGAGGCGGCGAGTTCGCCCACCACCTCGGGATGTTGAGCGGCCACGTCGTTCTGTTGGCCGTAGTCCGCGGCGAGGTCAAACAACTGCCAGTTGGGCGTGCTCCCGCCGCGCTCGCTGACCATGGCCCAGCGGGTGTTGCGCACGGCGGCACTCTGGAACTTGGACTCGTTGGGGTCGGCAAAGCGCGGCCAGCGCCCCTTGTGGGTGAAGAGCTGGCGATCGGCCCAGTCCGCGACGGGATCTTTCAGTAGAGGCACGAGACTGCGCCCTTCGATCTGCGCTTTCACCTCGGCGGTGAGCCTCGCTCCGGCGAGTTCGGCGAGGGTCGGAAAAAAATCGATGTGCGCGGTCAAGGCCTTGGTTCCCCCCGGACTCAAGGTGCCGGGCCAGCGCCAAAAGGAGGCGGCGCGGGTGCCCCCGAGCCAGGGATTGCCTTTTTTCCCCCTCATGCCGGCGTTGAACACGGTCTCACCTGCCGCTGTGCCGTTGTCATTCATGAAGATGACGAGGGTCTCCTCCTCGATACCCCACTCGGCCAGCTTGGCGAGGACCCGGCCGATGTTTTCGTCGATGTTGTGGATCATGCCATAGAAATGCGCGAGCTCCGGGGTGGCTACCTTGCCCTCGTAGAGAGCGGCGTCCTCGGGGCGGGCGATGTAGGGCCCGTGCGGGGCGTTGGTGGGGATGTAGGCAAAGAAGGGCTTCCCGGCTTGGCGCTGGGTGTCCATCCATTCGGTGGCCTGACGGTAGAACACGTCGGTGCAATAGCCGCTGGTCTTGACGAACTTCCCGTTGTGCAGGATCGCGGGGTCGAAATACGTGTTGCCCGGCGCGTCGCCGCAGGAGCCGGGATAAACCTGGCCGATGCCGCCCGCTCCGTGGATGAACATCTCGTCAAAGCCGCGCGCGGAGGGCAGATACTCCTTTTCATCGCCGAGATGCCACTTGCCGAAGATGCCGGTGGTGTAACCCGAGTCGCGGAGCACCTGAGCGAGGGTAATGGCCTTTGGCGCGAGGCGTTCGCGTTCGAGGATGGTGTGGGTGATGCCGTTCTTGAACTCGTGGCGGCCGGTGAACAGGGCGGCGCGGGTCGGGGCACAGGTGGGGCTGACGTGAAAGTCCTCGAAACGCACACTCTCCGCGTGCAGACGGTCGAGGTGGGGCGTCTTGAGGATGGGATTGCCATGGGCGGAGATGTCGCCGTATCCCTGGTCGTCGGTGAAGAAAAAGACGATGTTGGGCTTTGGGTTTGGATCGTTGGCGGCGTGAAGCGATGATAGCGGAATCAGCAGCAGCAGGGCCCGGAGGCTTAGGAGTGTGAGTTTCATGGTGAGTTTCGGTCGTTAGTAGTTCCTAGTGACATCAACTTTCACGCTGAAGTCCGGAGCGATGGTGGCATTGACACGGTAGGATGGCCCGTTTTCGAAATAACAGTCCGGTGCAGCCGTGAAGTGTTTACCTTCGGCATCAAACTCCAGACGCAGGCTCGAATCACCGGAGGGCATGACTCTGACCGCGGCTCTCTCCGCCGGAGCAAGGGTGCCGATCGACTCGGAAAAGCCTGAACCGGAAATGATGACGTTCGTCAGCGGAACAGCCGAATGATTGCTCACGCTTACCTGAGGCGAACGCGAACAACCCGAGAGGATGGCGGTGCCAAGCACGAACACGGGGAGGAAGATGGATGTAAGGATGTATTTCATGATTGTATCGATTGATGGCAGACCCTGCCTTTGAGGTCTTCGCGGGCTTGTGAGCGTGTGGGTCGTGGCGGATTCACTTGGTCGCACCTTGCTTGGCGGGCTTTGAGAACTTCGGTTGAAGGCCGAGCTTTCGGCAGTCGGTATCTACCTCATCGCTCCAGGCTTCGTAAAGCTTCTTCAGTTCGGCAAGCTTCGCGGGCTGTTCGGCGGCGAGATCGTGTTGCTCGCCGAGGTCGCTGGCGAGGTTGAACAGCCTGTCCTGCGCGGGTTTTTGTTTCGGGCCCGGAGTGGCGTCGCCTTCGGTGCTGTGGACGTATTTCCAATCATCGCGTCGTCGGGCCGCCGTTGTCGTTGGTGAAGACGATGAGCGTCTGATTGAGTTTGCCCGTCTCCTCGAGCTTCGTGAGCACGAGGCCGATGGCATCATCCATGGCGCTGAGCATGGCAGCATAGATCCGGCGTTTGGGATCGGTGATGCCTGGGAAGCGCGAGTTGTATTTCTCGATCGTCTGCAAGGGCGTATGCACCGCGTTGAAGGCGAGATACGATGCTGATAGCGGCAGCTCAGCAAGGCCGCGCGGGTCGGCGTGCAGAACGAACCGTTCGCATACGCATCGGTGAACCGCACCCCGCTCACCCCGATCCGGTCAATGTTTGGCGTCGGAATGTCCTGGCAACCGTGGACGCCGAGGTCGGCATAGCCCATGTCATCGGCGAGGATAATGAGGATGTTGGGCTTCGTCGCTTCGGCGGCGTGGAGCGCAGCCAGAGGCGCGAGCAAGAGAGTGGTGAGGACTAGTATGTGTCTCATAAAGATTCTGTTAGGCTGCTATTTCGTGCCTTTCTTATTCGCAGCGGCAATGCGCGGCTGCACAGGGGTTGCCTTCATATAATCCGCGCGGCGCTG
>JBBEEL010000087.1:0-19597 GCA_040880785.1 Akkermansiaceae bacterium
ACGCTCTTCTGGCAAGACGAAGTCCTTGGACTGCGTGCAGCCTGCTGCCGCTTTGGCCGAGACAGCCTGCTGTCAGGCGGACCTGCCGGGTGAAGTCACTCTGCCGGCGATGGTGAATGGATGGTCCACACGGTATCCGTGTCGGCAGAGACAGCCTGCTGTCAGGCCGGATTTGCCGGTGAAGTCACTCGGAGGGCGACGGTGAATGGACGTCCACACGGTATCCGTGTCGGCCACGGGCGAGGCAGCAGCAGGCTGCGTGGCCTCAAAGCGGCAGCAGGCTGCACGCAGTCCAAGGGGCTGCGCCCACAAAATGCTCTTCTCACGAGACGAAGCGCGGCGACTGGCTGAGGAACTTGCGCGGGTTTTGATAGATAATTTGTTCGATGTCCGCAGCGCTGTGTTGGCGGCGTTTCATTTCCAGCGCGCACTTGGGCACGGCGAGTGGGTCGGAATGGCCCCAGTCGCAGGCGGAATTCATCCACAAGCGCTCGCTGCCGTAGATTTCCAGCATGTCGATGGCGCGGTGCGGAGAGCACTTGCTTTCCGGATAGAGCGTCATCCCCGCCCAGTAACCGGCGTCCAGGACGTGGGAGATGGTGTGCTCCTCGACGTGGTCGATGATGACTTTCCCGCGCTCAAGGGTGGAGAACGAGGCGAGCGAATCAAGGATCAGGCGGGTGCCCTTGAGCTTGTCCTCAAGGTGGGGCGTGTGGATGAGGATCGGCAGCCCGCGGTCCACGGCGAGCTGCACGTGCTCCTCGAAAATCGCGAGTTCGTTGCGGGTGTTCTTGTTGAGGCCGATCTCGCCGATGCCGAGCACCGTCGGGCAATCGAGAAACTGCGGGATGAGCCCCATCACCTCGCGGGCGAAGCCGGGATCGTCCGCTTCCTTCGGGTTGATGCAGAGCCAGGAATAGTGCTTGATGCCGTATTTTGCGGCGCGCTTGGGCTCATAATCAGTGAGTTGGCGGAAATAGTCGAAAAACCCGTCGGCAGAGGAGCGGTCGAAGCCGGCCCAGAAGGCGGGCTCGCAAAGCGCCTCGCAGCCGGCGAGCGCGAGTTTTTCGTAGTCGTCGGTGGTCCGGCTGACCATGTGGGCGTGGGGCTCGATGTATTTCATGCGCAAGAAGTGGGGAGTGATCAGTGATCAGTGATCAGTGGAGAAGCGGCCCCGCTGGCGCCTTGGAAGGGGGCGGTTTGAGGAAGTGCGGTGGAGTGGTCGGAGAAGGATTCCAAAACGGCGCGGGCGCGGTCCGGGCGGTTGGCGAGGAGGATGGGCAAGGCGTTTTTCAGGGCCTGGAAGCGACAGTCGTCGTCGCCGGGGTGGCGCTCGATGCGGTCGAGAAACGCGGCGAGGTCGATGAGCTTGTGGCGCGCGTCGATGAACTGGAGGTTGAGAAGGTCCTTTTTGCTCGGCATGGTGGGAGGCTAGGCGAGGGATTTTGAAATTCCTATCCTGAAGAGTGGCTTTATTTCCCCGGGGAGGACGTTTGATCCCGGCTTGCTTGCCGCCGCGGCATGGTGTGTGTTGCGGCGTGTTTGCGACTTACGTGCATGATTTGGACCCGGTGGCCTTGCCGATTTACGGCGGGTTGGCGCTGCGCTGGTATGGCCTGGCCTATCTGGTGGCTTTTGTGTTGGGCTTCCTGCTGCTGCGCCACCTGGCGCGGCGCAAGCTGTGGGTGCTCGAGCCGGAGAAGACCGGGGATTTCATCGCCGCGGCCGCCTTGTTCGGGGTGTTTTTGGGTGGTCGGCTCGGTTATCTGTTTTTTTACCATCTGCCGCGGGTGGGGTGGCGGACGCTGTTGGAGGATCCGCTGCTGGTGTTCCGCGTCTGGGAGGGCGGGATGGCGAGCCATGGCGGCATCCTCGGGATGGCGATTTTCACGTGGTTTTACGCGAGGAAGCACCGGGTTTCCTGGCTGGGTCTGGGCGATGGCATCTGCGTGGTGGCTCCGCTGGGGCTATTTCTCGGGCGGATCGCCAATTTCATCAACGGCGAGCTCTACGGCCGGGTCGCGACGGCCGTGCCTTGGGCGGTGAAATTTCCCAGGGCGCTGGTAGAGGAGTCGGAGGAAGTGCAGGCAATGGCGTGGCAGGCAGCCACCCGCGTGGACCCGTCGCTGGCGCAGGCGACTTCGCTGGAGGCATTGATCGTGGCGGCGCGGGACAATCCGGAGCTGACGCGGGTGTTGGGGGAGTTTCTCCAGCCGCGGCATCCCTCGCAGATTTACGCCGCCTTGCTGGAGGGTGGGCTGGTTTTCGCGGTTCTGTGGGTGGTGCGTGTGCGCTTCCCCGCCGCGCCGCATGGCTTGCTGGCCGGGCTGTTTTTCACGCTTTACGCCAGTGGCCGGATCATCGGCGAGCAGTTCCGCGAGCCGGATGCGCCATTGGTGGGATTCCTCACCAGAGGGCAATTCCTCTCGTTTTTCATGCTTCTTTTCGCCGTGGCCTTCCTCGCGCACGCGTGGCGCGGGCGAGTCAGGTGAAACGGGCCAAACCGCATGGAACGCGGGGCTTCAAAGAGGGTGAAAAGATTAACCACTGATTAAGCTGATTTTGACTGATTTCACTGAAAGAAAGGGGACCATTTGGCTCATCATTTTGGGTGATGTGATGCTCGATTCCAACATTCTGAAAATCAGTTTAATCAGTGAAATCAGTGGTTGCCGTCTTCCCTCTGGGTTTAATCAATGGCTCAAGCTTTTTTGTCTGAGCAGGTGGTCGGTGAGGACGAGAGTGGCCATGGCCTCGACGATGGGGACGGCGCGGGGGAGGACGCAGGCGTGGTGCCGGCCTTTGCCTTGGAGCTCAGTTTTTTCGCCGCCGCCGGTGACGGTTTCCTGGTTGCTCATGATGGTGGCGGTCGGCTTGAAGGCGACGCGGAAAATGATGCTTTCTCCGTTGGAAATACCGCCCTGGACGCCGCCGGAGCGGTTGGTGGCGGTGCGGACCTTGCCATCGACCATGCGGAAGGCGTCGTTGTGCTCGCGGCCGGTTAGAAGGGTGCCGGAGAAGCCGGAGCCGATCTCGAAGCCCTTGGTGGCGGGGATGGAGAGCATGGCTTTGGCGAGGTCGGCCTCGAGCTTGTCAAAAATCGGCTCGCCGAGGCCGGGCGGGCAGTTCCGGATGACGCACTCGATGACGCCGCCAACGGAGTTGCCATCCGCGCGGATGGCTTTGATGCGCTCGATCATGGTGTCCACCATCGCGGGATCGCCAGTGCGGACGATGTTGGCCTCGATGGTTTCCGCAGTGACGGTTTCCGGATCGACCTCGGCGTTGAGGTCTTGGATGGATTTCACCCAAGCAAGGATTTCGATGCCGGGGTGGAGGACATCGAGCACCTGGCGGGCCACAGCGGCGGCGGCGACGCGGCCGATGGTTTCGCGGGCGGAAGCACGGCCGCCACCGGAGGCGGAGCGGACGCCGTATTTCGCGTCGTAGGTGAAGTCGGCGTGGCTTGGGCGGTATTTCGCGGCCATTTCGTCATAAGCCCCGGGCCGCTGGTCGGTGTTGCGGACGAGGATGGCGATGGGGCAACCGAGGGTGAAGCCGTCCTGGAGGCCGGAGAGGATTTCCGCGGTGTCGGCTTCCTTGCGCGGGGTGACAATCTCGGACTGCCCGGGGCGGCGGCGGTCGAGCTCGTGCTGGATTTGTTCGCGCGTGACGGGGATGCGGGGCGGGCAGCCATCGATGACGACGCCGACGCCGCCACCGTGAGACTCGCCGAAGGTGTGGATGCGGAAAACCTGGCCGAAGGTGGATGACATGTGAAACAGCCTAATGACGAAGCGGCTGCGGGCAAGCGAGATGAAACACGAGAGATCAATCTCCCGAGGCGCGGCGGAGTTCGTCGAGATCGGCGAGGTCCTGGGGGCGGCCGGCGGTTTGTTTGGCGAGTATGAGATCGGCTTTTCCAAGATAGTGAATCGGAAAATCATTCTCCTCGCTGGTCACCCGATTTTTCCAAGCAGGCGCGAAGTCGAGGCCGGGAATCGTCGTCAGGAAGTCAATGGCGCAGGGTGGGACGCCGAGATTGAACTGGGTGCCGGGATTTGCGAAGTCGTCGCGGGTCACGCCGATCATTGGGATTCCGAAAATACGGAAGGCCCGCATGAGTTTTGTGGCGTTCTCGGGCGAGGGGTCGAGCCAGATGTCGATGTCCTTGGTGTAGCGGGGCTGCGAGTGATGGATCACCGCGTAGCCGCCTGCGACGAGGTAGCGGACGTCACACTCGTGTAAGTTTCGCAACAGATCTTTGAAGTCGGAGTTCATCGGGGTGTTTTCCTTTCATTCCAACCCAGTAGTCGGTCACCAGCTCCCACGCGGCTTTTCGGCGTTCTGCCCCGGAAAGAGCCTGCCAGTCCCTGACTTGCTGGCAGCGCAGCTCCTCGTGGGAATCAAACTTGCGAATGATCCAGTGGGAGCGGTCTTTGGTGGGGTGGCTCACGGGGGAGAGTTTAGCGGTTCGGGGCAAACGGGCAAGGTGGTTTTCCGTGGGGAAGTTTCTCATTTTCAGTTTTCGGTTTTCAGGATTTAGAATGGTGCATGCGTTTGAGACTTCCCGAGCGGGTGATCGAGTTTCCCCGGCGTCCCTTGGTGATGGGGATTGTGAATGTGAATGATGATTCGTTTTCCGGGGACGGGACTCTGGATTTTGACAAGGCGCTGGCGCGGGCGCGGGCGCAGGTGGCGGCGGGGGCGGATGTGATCGATGTGGGGGCGGAAAGCGCGCGGACAAACCGGGCGGCGGTGAGCACGGCGGAGGAACTGCGGCGGTTTGCGGGGTTTTTCGAGCGCTGGGAAAACGCCTGGCAGGGGCTGGAGCCGCGGGATACGGAGCAAGTCTGGCCACCGGTGCTCTCGGCGAATACTTGGCGACCGGAGGTGGTGGCGGGTGTGTTGGAATCCGGAAAGGTGGAGTTGGTGAACGATATGGGGGCGCTGCCGGATGATCGAAACGCGCGGGCCTGCGCCGCTCACGGGGCGGCGCTGTTGGTCATGCACAGCGTAGGCGAGCCGAAAATCCCGCATTTCCAGCAGCAGTGGGACGACGTGATGGGGGCGATGGAGCGGTTTTTTGAGGAGAAACTCGCGCTGGTGGAAGCGGCGGGACTTCTACGCGAGGCGGTGATCTTGGATCCGGGGATCGATTTCGCGAAGCAGCGGGAGGATAATCTAACCGTGTATCGCGAGCTCGGGCGTTTGCAGAAATTCGGCTGTCCGGTGTTGGTGCCGGTTTCGCGGAAAACGGTGATCGGCGAGGTGCTGAATTTGCCGGATCCGCTGGATCGCGATGCGGGCACGATCGCCTGCATCAGCGCGGCAATGGTGCGCGGCGGGCAAATTTTCCGCGTCCATGAGGTGGAGGCGGCGTGGCAGGCGGTGAAGGTGCTGGATGCGATTCGGCGGAGTTGCTAGTGCCCCGGCAAACGACAGCGCTGTGGAGTTACGGCTCTCTATTCCAAGGAGTTGACCGCAAAGCCGCGGAGGTCGCAAAGGGACGCAAAGAAAACGAGGGATGTGTGCAAGTGCCAACGAGGAGACTGGCGCTCCGCCGCTACTTTTCCAGCCGGATCGCGGTCGAGCGGCCGTGGGCGTCGAGGCCCTCGATGCGGGCGAACTCCTCCACGACGGATAGGGATTTTTTCACGGACGTCTTGTCGAGGCGGACGATGCTGGTGCGGCGTTGGAATTGGTCGGCGCGGATGCCGGAAAACGAGCGGCCGGAGCCGCCGGTGGGCAGGGTGTGGCTGGGGCCGGCGAGGAAATCCCCGACCGCGACCGGCGAGTCATTTCCCAGATAGATCGCGCCGGCGGTGCGGATGGTGGGCAGCCAGCGCGCCTCGTCGGCGGTGATGAGCGAGAGGTGCTCGGGGGCGAAGAGATTGCAGAGGGCGACGCCTTCGGCGAAGGATTTCACGTGCAGCAGGAAGGTGCCGCGTTTGAGCACCTCGCGGATGATTTTCTGCCGCGAGAGGGTGGGCAGTTGGCGCTCGATGGCCCTGACGACCTTGCCGAGCAGCGCCTTGGAGTCCGTGGCGAAGCCGACCACGCTGTCGCCGCCGTGCTCGGCTTGGGCAAGGATGTCGGCGGCGATGAATTCCGGGTTTCCGGATTTGTCAGCGAGGATGAGAATCTCGCTGGGTCCGGGCAGTAGGTCGATGGAAACCGCGCCGACAAGCTGGCGTTTCGCCTCGACCACGAAGCTGTTGCCCGGTCCGAATATCCGGTCCACCGGGCGGATGGATTTGGTCCCGAGCGCCAGCGCGGCGATCGCCTGCGCGCCGCCAACGCGGATCGCCTCGGTGGCTCCGGCGGATTTCAAGGCATACAAGAGGGCGGGATTGACCGATCCATCCGGACCGCAGGGAGTGGCGGCGAGGATTTCAGGAACTCCGGCGGCCTGGGCAAATCCGGCGGTCATCAGCGCGGTGGAAACCAGCGGGGCCTTGCCGCCCGGGACGTAAACGCCGACGCGGTCGTAGGGCGTGAATCGCTCGCCGACCGTCGCGCCTTCCGCGTTTTTTGCCGACCAATCCTTGCGCAGGCTTTGCTTCGCGAAGGAGTGGATGTTGTTCAAACTGCGGGCCACCGCGACCTTGGTTGCCGGGGTGACAAGGGCCTCCGCGGCGGCGAATTCCGCCTCGCTGATGAATAGGTTTTTCGCGCTGAGTGTGGCGTTGTCGAAGCGCTTGGTGAGAGTGAACAAGGCGGCGTCGCCCTCGGTCGCCACCGCGGCGATGATGTCGCTGACGATGTCGCGGACCCCGGGTTCAGGCAGGGCGCGGCGGCTGAGGCGGCGGATGAACGAGGGATATCCGGTGTCGAGGTGGCTGAGAATTTTCATACCGAGGTGGGGCGGCGGAGCATGGTCGCGGATTTCTCCAACGCCAAGCCAGATCCTACGCGAATTGTGGGCATGCGTTGTGCCCCAGCACGTTTTGACGCACTCGCGTTATGATATGAAAATTGTTTTGCTCCCGCTGCCGCGTGCCACGAAGATCCGCGCCATCAAAATAATCAAGATGGCTGGAAAGAAACTCCTTCCGAAATTTCAAGTGTGGGCGGACGCGCGGGAGAAATTCCGCCTGTCGCACGCCCAAGTGCAGATGGCACGGGAATTGGGCCTGAATCCGAAAAAATTCGGGAGCCTTGCCAACTCCAGACAGGAGCCATGGAAAGTTCCGCTACCGGAGTATATCGGGCAGCTTTATTTCAAACATTTCGGGAAGGAACGACCGGATGAAGTGACCTCGATCGAAGACCGCTTGGCAAAGCAACAGAAGAAGAATCAAGAGCGCAAAGCGCGCAAGCAAGCGGCAGCCGGGGATGCCAACCCGGAGGACGATGCCGAACCAGAGGACGATGCCGAACCAGAGGACGATGCCAATCCCTTTTGACGGCAATTGGGTGGAAGATCGGATGTTTCATGCGTCGCCGCTCATGCGGGCGACGTCGAGCAGGGCGGAAAGTTCTTCTGCGGTGAGGCCGAGCTCGGCGCGGCGGCGGGTGCAAATTTCCCTCACCGTCCGGCCGCTGCTGACGGACTCCTTCGCAATGGCGGCGGCGAGATCGTAGCCGATCCGTGGGGCCAGCGCGGTGACCATGGACAGCGAAAGTTCGATGAGCTCGCTGCAACGCCCCTCGTCGGACTGGATCCCATCGATGCAGCGCTCGCGGAAGGCGGTGGCGACATTTGAGAGAAGGTGGATGGACTCCAACAGGCAGCTCGCCAGCAGCGGCATGGAAACATTGAGTTGGAGAAATCCGCCGACGCCGCACCAGGCGATGCTCGTTTGATTCCCCGCCACGCGGGCGGCGACCATGGTGACGGATTCCGGCATCACTGGGTTGACCTTGCCGGGCATGATCGACGAGCCCGGCTGGGTGGCGGGCAGGCGGATCTCGCCAATCCCGCAGCGCGGGCCGGAGGCGAGCAGGCGGACGTCGCTGGCGATTTTATGCAGGGAAACGGCGATGGTCGCGAGCTGCCCGTGCGCCTCGACGCAGGCATCCTTGGCGGCCTGCGCCTCGAAATGATTCTCCGCCTCGCAGAACGGGATACCGGTGGCGGCGGCGATCCGCGCGATGGCTTTCGCGGCGAATTCCGGATGCGCGTTGAGCCCAGTGCCGACGGCCGTGCCGCCGAGTGGCAGCTCCAGCAAGGCGGCCACCGCCTTCTCCGCGCGGGCGGCGGCGAGCCGGGTTTGGCGCGCCCAGCCGCCGATTTCCTGGCCGAGCCGCAGCGGTGTGGCATCCATCAGGTGGGTGCGGCCGATCTTGAAAACGTCGTGAAATTCCCGTGCTTTCGTCTCCAGCGAGGCGGCGAGGTTTTCCAGCGCGGGGGCCAGGCCGTCGCGGACCGCGAGCGCCGCCGCGACGTGGATGGCGGTGGGGAACGTGTCGTTGGACGACTGGCCGAGGTTGACGTGGTCGTTGGGGTGCACCGCCGCCCCGAGCTGCGCGGCGCGTGTGGCGATGACCTCGTTGACATTCATATTCGTCGAGGTGCCGGAGCCGGTTTGGTAGATATCGACTGGAAACTGCGTGTCATGCGCGCCGACGGAAATTTCCTCCGCGGCGGCGGCGATTTTCTCCGCCAGCACCGGATCGAGCAAGCCGAGTTCCGCATTGGTCAGCGCGGCGGCTTTTTTGATGAGGCCGTAAGCGTGGATGAGCGGCAGCGGCAGCGGCGTGCCGGAGATCGGGAAATTGCGCAGGGCGCGCTGGGTGGATGCGCCGTAGAGGGCGTCGGTGGGGACTTCCATCTCGCCCATGGAATCGCGCTCGGTGCGGGTGGGCGGCTTGGTTGGCGGATTCATGGGCTTCTTATAGCCCAGCTTTGGCGGAACATCGCGGGCTTTTTGATCCGCTTTTGACATGAAATCCGCTTTGTGGGAACACTCCGCCCTGCCAAGGCCGGAATCCCGGCTCATTTCCTCTCCCATCTCCATGCTCCCAGCACTCACCGGCCAATCCCCAGAATCCCTCGCCGCCTGGCTCAAGGAGGCGGGCGAGCCATCGTTCCGCGCCGCCCAGATCCTCGAATGGGTGTGGAAAAAAAAGGTCGTCGCCTACGACGCGATGACCAATCTCCCCGCCGCCCTGCGTGCGAAACTCGCCGGCTCCTTCCGCCTCACCGCCCTCGAGCACAGCACCACCCAGGGGTCCGCCGACACCACCCGGAAATTCCTCTTCCGCCTGCACGACGGCCGCTACGTCGAGAGCGTCCTGATCCCGGCCAACCCGGCGCTTTACGGCGAGAAATCCGACCGCCGCACCCTCTGCGTCTCCTCGCAAGTCGGCTGCGCCTACGGCTGTAAATTCTGCGCCTCGGGCCTGGCCGGCTTCACGCGGAATCTCGACGCCGCGGAAATCGCCGGCCAGGTCCTCGCCGCCGAGCAGCTTTCCGGTGAGCGCGTCGATTCGCTCGTCTTCATGGGCATGGGCGAGCCGCTGGCGAACCTTCCCAACCTGCTAGAAGCCGTCGCCCTCATCACCGGCGAGAAAACCCTGCACCTCGGTGCCCGCCATCTCACTATTTCCACCTCCGGCCTGGTCCCGCAGATCAAGCAGCTCGCCGAGCACCCGCAGCAAATCCGCCTCGCCATTTCCCTCCACGGCGCCACCGACGACGTCCGCGAGCAGATCATGCCGATCAACAAAAAGTGGCCTGTGACCGAGCTTTTCGACGCCCTCGACCACTGGAATGCGAAGAAAACCCAGAAGCTCACGCTCGAGTATATCCTCATCCAGGACGTCAACGACTCGCTCGCCCAAGCCGCCATCCTCGCCCGCCACGCCCGGCGGCTGGGCGCGAAGGTCAACCTCATTCCCTACAACACCGTCGAGGGGCTGGAATGGAAACGCCCGCCTAACAACCACTGCCGCGCCTTTCAGGAAATTCTCAAAAGCGCCGGTGTCACCGCCAATCTCCGGCTCGAAAAAGGCCACGATATCGACGCCGCCTGCGGCCAGCTCCGCCTCAAGCAGGAGACCGAGGAAGGCATCATCGACGCCCCGTCCAAGCGCTGAGGAGCCCGGCATCTGCCCATGTTGCGGCCTTCCTCAAGGAGTGTGGGCGTCTCGCCCACGCGGCTGCGGCAAAGAAAAGAACGAGAGGTGCACCTCTTGATATTCTGAATCCATGGCTGCGGTTTGGCTCCGGGCAGAATGCCCGGGCCACGTGGATGTGGTTATTGAACAAACGAATGTGGATGGATCGAAATTGCCATCCGCCGGGTTCCAGTCCATGAAAGCGCCATGCCCAATCCATGGACCGGAACCGGAAATCCCTACACGCGCAGTGAAATCATCGAGCGTTTCAACGACACGCTCTCCAAAGGCCAGGCGATCATCGCCGCCGGTGCCGGCTCGGGAATCAGCGCGAAATTCATCGAAAAAGGCGGTGCGGACCTCATCATCATTTATAACTCCGGGCGCTTCCGCATGATGGGCCACGGCTCGACCGCGGGCCTGATGGCCTACGGCGACGCCAACGCGATCGCCATGGAAATCGGCGAATACGAGGTGCTCCCGGTCGTCAACGAGATCCCCGTGATTTGCGGCGTGCATGCCACCGACCCGCGCCGCCGGATGTGGCACTGGCTCGGCAAGGTCAAGGACATGGGCTTCTCCGGCGTGAACAATTTTCCCACCCACACCATCATCGACGGCCATTTCCGCGGCGTGCTCGAGGAAACCGGCATGAGCGTGCAAAAGGAATATGAAATGATCGCTCTCGCCCGCAAAATGGAGATGTTTTCCATCGTCTATGTCGGCTCCCCGGAAGAAGCGGTGGAGATGGCAAAATCCGGCGCAGACGCGATCATCGCCCACGTCGGCACCACCGTTGGTGGCTCTATCGGGGTGACCAATGCGGTGGTGAGCTGGGAGCACACCATCAAGCGCACCCAGGACATCATCGACGCGGCCAAGACCGTGCGCGACGACATCTTCTATCTCTGCCACGGCGGCCCGATCAACACGCCCGAGGACGCGGAGCGCGTCATCAGCGCCACGGACTGCGTCGGCTTCGTCGGCGCATCCAGCCTCGAACGCATGAGCGTGGAGGAATCGCTAACAAACCTGACGCGGCAGTTCAAATCGATTTCCGTCACGCGGAAAAACTAACCACCTGCTGACTTCATGGCCACCATCGCAGTCATCGGCACCCTGGACTCGAAGGGCGAGGAGCACGCCTTCGTCGCCGAACTCATTCGCGCGCGCGGGCACGCAACCTTGTTGATCGATGTCGGCAGCGGTGATCCCCCGACGATCATTCCGGACATCCGCCGCGAGGAAATCGCCGCCGCCGCGGGGCTCGATCTTACCGCGTTGCTCGCCCGCCACGACCGCGGCGAATGCGTGGTGGCGATGAGCGGAGCCGCACCGGTCCTGCTGGCGCGACTGGCCGCCGAGGGGAAAATCCAAGGCGTCATTTCCTTGGGCGGCGGCGGTGGCACGGCCATTTCCACCGCAGCGATGAGGGCGCTGCCACTGGGTTTTCCCAAGCTGATGGTCTCCACCCTGGCCGCGGGAAACGTGGCACCCTATCTCGGCACCAAGGATATCGTGATGATGCCCAGCATCGCCGATGTCGCAGGGCTCAACCGGCTTTCCCGGATGATTTTCTCGCGCGCCGCCGGTGCGATCTGCGGCATGGTGGAGGCGAAAATCGAAACCGACGGCAGCCGCCCGCTGGTTGTGGCCAGCATGTTTGGCAACACCACCGCCTGCGTCACCGAGGCGAAGCGGATCATCGAGCAAGCTGGCTACGAAGTGCTCGTCTTCGCCGCCACCGGCGCGGGCGGGCGGGCGATGGAAGCCCTCATCGAAAGCGGCATGGTCGCCGGCGTGCTCGACCTGACGACCACCGAGTGGGCCGACGAACTGGTGGGCGGAGTGCTCACCGCCGGTCCCGGACGGATGGACGCCGCGGCGAGGGCCGGCGTGCCGGCGGTTGTCGCGCCGGGCTGCCTCGACATGGTGAATTTCGGCGGCCGCGAGTCGGTGCCGGAAAAATTCACCGGACGGAATTTCTACATCCACAACGAGCAGGTCACACTCATGCGGACCAGCCCGGAGGAATGCGCTGAGCTCGGCCGCATCATCGCGGAAAAAGTGAATGGCTATGAGGCCCCGGCGGTGATTTTCATCCCGCGCAAGGCGATCAGCGTGATCAGCGCTGCGGGCCAGCCGTTTCACGATCCCGCCGCGGATGCCGCCTTGTTCTCCGCGATCCGGCAGAACGCCCGCGTCCCGGTCGAGGAACTCGACGAGGAAATCAACAGCCCCGCTTTCGCGCGGGCCTGCGCGGAGAAACTGCTAGGACTCATGGCCACCCCCAAGTTGTGACATCTGGACCTCGACCGGAAAATCAGCTTTAGGCACCGGGCAGAATGCGCAGGATGCCCGGGCCACGTCAAGGAGCGTGGGCGTCTCGCCCACGCGGCTTAGCCGAAGGGAAAAAGACCAAGATCTCGACCAGGGAATCCAAGCACACGCACGGAAGGTGAAAATGGGGAAGTCGGCGCTTGTTAGGCTCCGGGCAGGAAGCAGGATGCCCGGGCCACGTGGCGCGGGCATTCTGCCCGCAGCCTTCTTGATCAAGCCCTAGCGCGGGCGCGTGAGCTCCTCGAAGGTCGATCCTCCTTCTGCGGCGGGCCCTGCGGCGGGCTCGCTTTTGGGAGGGGCGGATGCTGCGGCAGCGGAGAGTCGATCTTTAAAATTGTCTGCGGGCGAAGCGGCGGAACCGCTGATTGCCAAAGTGGTCCAGAGGAATCCCTCGCTGGATCGTTCGAACAACGAGTCCAAGCGGCGGTCTTTCAAGGAAGCGATCATGGACTCGGCGATGCCGAGCTGCAGATTTCCAGATAGCTTGCCATGAGGATCCACCGAGATGCTCCCTCTCAAAGCCATCCGGGCTTTGCTTTCCATGTCCAGTTCGCGAAGGCTGGCGATGCCATTTTCGTGATGGAAGACCCCATCCGCGTCGCCTTCAAAAACCGGCCGCTCAAACCAAATGTCGTCGAGCATGCGGGAGAGCGAGTGAAGGAACGGGAACCCCTGTATCTCGATCCGCGAAGTGGGTGTGGCACGGAAGGCGAGCTGGACGGTCGGGGCGGGGGAGTCGCCGGCACGAAACGAGAGGAAGTTCGCTTCGGGGGTTGAGAGCGTGTCGATGCGTCCGGAAATCAAGCGTCCCATGGCCGGCCCGGTCAGGCCTGCCAGCTCGAAGGCATCCAGCCGGACCTCCAAAGTGGAAGCGCGGTCGGGCTGGTAAGGGTAGACGGTTCCGGAAATTTCCAGCGAGCCGCGCTCATCCTGATCTTGGTGAAGGCGCAGGCCGATGATCTCCGTCTCGTTGTTACCAAACTCGATCAGGGCGCGGTCCATCCGGAACTTGGGCCAGCCGGCGATGGTGACATCACCACGGTAAAGGCTGAGCTGTGGCCTGCCATGGATGTTCTCCGGATTGAGCGAGGCTTCAGAATTGGAAAGCTTGATCAAGGGAGCCGTCGGCTTGCCGGCCGTGAGATGGAATTTGGAAATCCGGTAGCGTTTGAAGTTCAACGCTTGGGCGCCAGCCACCGCCGGGGTGACGCGGGGTGCGCGCCCAGGCTTGGGAGCCTGAAGTGCCAAGATACCCTCTGCGGCAACCACGTCCTCACCGCTGATGGTTTTACCCATGAAGGTGGTAGGGAAAATCTCCGCCACCAGGTGGCGCAGCGAGAGACTTTTCAGTGCGTTTCCCTCCTGCCATCCGAACATCAATTTTTCCGAGTTTGCAGTTTTCGGGTTCATCCGGAACTGCTCGAGCTCGACGGCCGCGCCGCTGGATTGGGCGATTTTTTCGATCAGGTTCTCACGGAACGGGCGGCTGTTTGCGTAAACAATCGCGGTGCCGACAGTGAGAGCGGCCGCCAAAACCAACACCAAGGCAGCGGCGACCTGCATGATAAGGGCCTTGCGGGTGCGTTTGAGCTCTTCCTTGCGTGGCTGATTGCTGCGGCGCTTTCGCTTGCGCACCCGGAGCGCTTGGGTTCCGTCGGAGCGGACGACAAGCTCGCCTGCATCCGGATCCTCAGATGGGCTTTTCAACCGATCCATCATTTCATCGATGGAATATTTCTCGGGTTCGCTGGGGACGGTTGGCATCTCGGACTATGAAAGAAGAGTCGGGGTTATCAAATCAACGGTCCCGGTAGAGCCGGCCGGTGGGATCCATCAGCTCCACATGGACGAGGAAAATGACCGCGGTGGAGATGTTCTGCCTCGCCTTGGATTGGAAGAATCTGCCGACGACAGGCAGACTGCCAAAAACCGGAGTTTTATCCTCCACGTTCTCGACCCTCTCCTGCATCAATCCACCCAAGACAAGGGTGCCGCCATCGACGACATCCACGTTGGTGGAGAGGGTTTGTTTGCTGAAAATCGGCATGAGAATTGCGTTCTCTGTGATGCTCACCGCTTGCGGGCCGAACACGGTGGAGAGGGAGGCGTTAATCGGACTGCCGTAATTCACGAAGCCATCAAAATCGATAAAAGTCGGGTTGAGTGTGATGTTCACGAACTGCTTGTTTTCATCTGCCACGGGAAGAACCTCCAAGGACATTCCCACCTCCCGCATCTCGAATGCGGTCGGGGTGGCTGGAGTCACCGGAAAGATGCCGGTATTACTTCCGACACTGTTCGGAAGCTCCGGGGGTTCGTATTCGGTCGGATAAATGAATTCACGCGAAACGGCGATGGAGGACGCTTGCCCGCTGCGGGTAACCGTGGCGGGCTGGGCCATCAGATCAACGCCCTTTTTCTGGTTGAGCCCGCGCATCAGCATCTGGACTGCGGCGGCGTCGAGTTCCCCGCGAAGCCCGAAAACACCGGGAGCACGGTTGCTGGCCTGTCGTCCACCATTTTGATTGATCAGGTCGTCAATGCTGTTCCGCGGGATCGCGGTGTCACCGCTGCGGTTTCCACCGGTGATCGGGTTGCGGGAGGTGGCTCCGGGGGCGAGCTCGATATCGCTAAGATCCGATCCATTTCCGGAAGTTCCTCCGCTGAGGTTGAGTTTGGATGTCCCCGGGACCCCGCCGTCGCCGCCAAAGCCGTAGTTGTCCAACAGCCAGTCGAAACCGAGCTCTTCCAGGCGGCTTTGCTGGACACGGATCATTGTCACCCGGAGCGCGATCATGACGGGCTCCGTCCGGGTGACTGTCTCGATGAGCTGGGTGATGTAATCTTGGTTGAGGGCCGTGTTGATGACCCGAAGCGTGCTGGAGGACGGGTTGTAGCTGGCGCTGGCACCCTCCGGGAAGGCGACCCCTTGGGCGGCGAGTGCTTCCTGAGCTCCGAGACGGCGTGCGAGCAGGCCAGTGCCGGCGGGGGCAGCGTCGAAGGGATCGGCCGAGGCCCCGGCTTGCACGCCGGTGCTCATGCTGCTGATGAAGTCCGGCGGCACCCTATACGTCCGCGTAAGAAGCTCGACGCTGCCCATGCCGGCGGGCCGGATGATCACCGAGTAGTCGTCGGTCGTAAATGTGGTCCGGGTGATCTCGGTGAGATGCTTGAGCACCTGGGAAAGCGGGACGTTGGAAAGCTGCAAGTCAAAGCGGATATCACTGATGCTGAGGGCCTCGGGAGACCCTGGCGCACCGAGATTGAGCGTGAAATTGACCCCCTTGCGGCTCGGATCGAGTTCGAAAATGTCATTTTCACTGGTCCGGAGGCGGAGTAAATCCAAGGCCTCGCCCAGCGACGCTTGGTCAAGTGCGAGCTGCGGGATGATAATCCGGGCGAGTTTGTTTCTCAACGAGACCGAGCCGCCGCCCGGTTGATCCGTGCCGGGGTGACCGCCGTCGGTCAGCGCCGGGTCGGTTTCCACGGGCGTAAGCGGCAGTTCCCAGGCCTCATCCACTTGGCCGAGCAGTTCCGCGCGGGTGTGATCGGAGGCGGCTTTGCCGTAGTTGGACTTGGCGGCAGCGACCTTTTCCAATCCCCGGCGAGCGGCAGCGTTGGTCGGATCGACGCGGAGAACGTTCTCGTATTGGGAAATCGCCTCCTCAAACTTGCCGAGATTGTAGGCCGCCTCCGCGGAATAGAGGGCGCGGCGGACGGCGTCCACATCCCGGGCGTGTTCCGCAGTGAGGGCCGGGTTGGTCCGGATCGGGTCGTTGAGCTGGGCGAGGAAGTCGAGCGCGCCCGGGTTGGCTGGATCAACCCCGGGCAGCAGGACTTGGTTGACGGCGGCCTTGGCTGCGGCCACATCGCCCGCGCGGGCCAATACCCTGGCGTGCTCGACGGATGCTTGGGCGAAACGCTCGGTGGCGGCTGCGCGGAGATCGGCGGAAATAGGGGCGACGGGAAGCAGGCGGCGGGCACCGGAATAGGCCACGGCGGCCTCTTCGTAACGCCCGGCAGTGTAGGATTCGTCGCCAGCCGCGAGGAGTGCCCGGGCCTCCTCGATGGCGGCGGCGCGGCGCGCGACCTCGCTGCCCGCACTCTCCGCGCTGTTGCGGGGTTCCCCGGCGGCAAGCGGGGAAATCAAGCAAGCACCTGCCAAGAGGGCGGCGCGGCTACGGGAAAAAGTGATGGGTTTTACTGGCTCCATGCGATTGACTGCCGCAATTTATAAAGCGAGCGAGTGCCGAGAGTAAGCGCAAAATCCGCAAACCTTATCTTTTTTGATGCCACGGAAATTCAAGCTGGATCTCGAAGCGCCGGCGCCGGACCGGGGGCTGCCGGAAGCGGCCCGCGAGATGGGATTCGATGATCTTGCAAACCTTGCTCCAAAGCGGCGAAATAGTGTTCATTTGAAGAGTGTTCCCATGAACGAATCGAATGTCAACGCTCGGATTTCATTTCGTCGGAAAATGGGTGAGAAAATCCCTCGCTGCCTTCGCATCCTGATGGATTTGAGCCTTCAAGGCCTCGAACGACTCGAACTTGCTCTCCTCCCGAAGATGGTTGAAAAACCGGATTTCCAGGCTTTGGCCGTAGAGATCGCCGGAAAAATCAAGCAGGTGGACCTCCAGCACCCGGCCCTCGCCGCCGACGGTGGGGCGTGTTCCCAGATTGGCCACGCCATCCAAGCTCCGGCCATCCGCCCGCAGTGCGCGGACCGCCCAAACCCCGTTGGGCGGGAGTTGCGCGTCGCCCGTCGCCAGGTTCGCCGTGGGAAATCCGAGGGTCCGGCCGAGTTTTTTTCCATCCACCACTGCGCCACAAACGGTGAATGGGCGGCCGAGCATTTCCTCCGCTGCGGCGAGGTTGCCGTCCCGGATCGCCTGGCGGATCCGGCTGCTACTGACGCGCTCGCCGTCATGCATGACCGGTGGCACAGCCTCCAAGGTGAAATTCCGCCGTTCCGCTTCCTGCCGGAGGAAGGTCACGTCCCCGCCGCGGTTGCGGCCAAATCGCCAGTCTTCTCCCACGGCGATCGTCCGCACGGGTGCCCGCAGCAGCGCTTCAATGAAGTCCGCCGCCTCCCACCGCGCGAAGTCCAAATCGAAGCGCAGCGGAATGAAAAGTTCCACCCCGAGATCCGCCGCGACACGGGCCTTGTGAGCGAGCGTTTCCAACAGCGCGCTGGGTGCCTTGCCCGGCGCGATCACCCGGATCGGGTGGGGATCGAACGTGAGCATCCCGGCCAGCCCGCCTCCACGGGCAGCGGCGTCCACCGCGCGCTGGATGACCGCCCGGTGGCCGATGTGGACCCCGTCAAACACCCCGAGCGCGAGATGCAGCGGGACGCCGAGGGCGGGCAGGTCTTCAAGGCGGTTGCAGGTGAGCACGCCGCTGGATAAAGGCGCGCGCGGAAAGTTTCAAGCGCGACGGCGCTCCCGCCAGCGGGCGGCTCCGCAGCGCGAACCCCGACCCCGGCGCTGCAATGGGCGACGGCCACCGCCACAAAGCTATTTGCCAGCGCTCGCCGGACTGTCGGGTGTGATGCCGAGCATCAGGGAAATGTGCATCGCAGTGAGCTCGCCCATCGACTTGCAGTCGCCGAAGCCGCTGGTGGCATGCATCCGGTCGAGCCCGCGGGCGAGCGTGGTGACGTGCTCCCGCGGGGCGATGTCTTCGCGCCGCATGATCCCGAGCAAGGCACGCAGGCGGCCGCTCTCCACCTTCGCCCGGCGGGCCATCTGCGCGTGCTCTTCAGCCACATACTGGTCGATGCTTTTGCGGTTGAGCACCTCGAACGCGAGCCGGGTGACCTGGCGGTTCGAGTTGAAGCGGAAGGCTAGGTAGATGTTGCCGTTCCCCTCGTAGGACTGCTGGTCGAAGTCGATGGCGCGGACGCGGTATTGGACTTCCTCAAAGTCCGGCGTGATATCCACCACATAGTTCACGCTGCGCATATCTCCCAGCAAGCGGATGAAACTGCGTTCGGTAAACTTGGTGAATTCCTTGGCGATCCGCACCTTGTTGAGGCCCGGTTGCGGCAGGTAGTCACGCAGGAACACATCGCCGGGGACGCCCGCGATGTGTTCCTCGATCAAGGTGTCGCCATTAACCAGGTAGTGAATCCGGTTAGGTGAAAGGATATGCTCCAGCTCAAGGCCGTAGATGCGGGAGGCATCGGCCTGCTTCACGTAGAAGTAATCCGAGTTATCGTTGAACAGGTTGGTCACGCGGATGCGGAAGGGCTTGGAATTTCCAAAGTCACCGAAGTCGATCCGGTCCACGACCAAGTGCTCGTGCTGGGCGACGTCGCGGCCGAGTTTCAGTTCGGTGTAGATGCTGGTGAGGCGTGGCCGCAGCTCGTCGATGACCTCCGGCGGAAACACCACGGTGAGCCACAAGGTCTCCCGGCCCGCGGGGTCTTCGTAAGGGATGGCCCCGCTGAAGCGGCATAGCTCGCTGTAAACCCGGGGGATTTCCCGCTGGCGGTCGAAATGATAGAGGTATTGCCGCAGGGACGGGGAAACCGGGTATTTAATCTTTTGCCGGGCGATCACGGCGGCAATCTACCGGCTGCGTGGGCCGCACGCCAGCCCGGGATTCACGATCTCCCGCAACTGCGTAACCGCCTGCGGAATGAGCGGGTCGCGCATGGATTGCCGACAGCCTTCGGAGGGATTGTGGTGGTGACGTATCAATTTTTGTTGAAATAGTGCAAGCGATATAGACTGACAAACCTCGGAGGATCGCGGCATCTCTTTCCTTGCTTGCAAGGATTCTCCAGCCCGGCGGTCACGTCAGAGCCGTTTCAGATCAAAACCACCTATAAAACCTGTTCCTCACGCTATGCCCGGCGCGGATCTGGTGGCCGCGACTTCCGCCTCACCGGGGTGCATGGCGAAGTCATCACGGAGATTCTTGCCTGACCCGCCTTTTCCCGCACCGCTGCACACTCGAAGAGCTTCCCGTCTCCGGCCAGCCAGCGTCTGGAACATTTTACCCATCCGCGTCGGTGTGGAAACATGAATGGATTCCGCCCCAGACCTCCCTGAGGCGAGCGATGGAATCGCGCCAGGGAACTTGTCCATAGATCCGGACGCGAACCCGGCGGATGAAGCCTTGGGTGGAGCCTTGGGTGGAGCCTTGGGTGGAGCCTTGGGTGGAGCGTTGGGTGGAGCGTTGGGTG
>JBBEEL010000088.1:0-19556 GCA_040880785.1 Akkermansiaceae bacterium
GCGCGGGAGCGGTTCACCGCGAAGCGGAAGGATGGCGCGCGGCGGCTGCGGGGGATCGGCGGGGCGGCGGCGGGAACGCTGTGGAGCCTGAGGGATTTGCGGGTGAGGATATAACCCACATCGCGAGAAGGACGGGCCATGAGGCGCGCTTGTTTTCCTGATTCATCATGAAGCTGAGATGGCGAACCGATGGGGCACGTAACTCAGAAAAAGAAGAACCACCCGCGTTTTTTGCGTTTGTAGGACCCGTCGCCGACGGAGAGCACTTCGAGGTGGGTGGTGGCCAGGCCGTTTTCGCGGAAGCCGAGTTTTTTCGCCGCCCGGGGAGTCAGGTCCAAATGGCGGCCTTCAATGAACGGGCCGCGGTCGTTGAGGCGGACCTTCAGGGTTTTGCCGTTCTCCAGGTTGGTGACCTTGACCAAGCAGGGCAGCGGCAGGGTTTTATGGGCTCCGGTGATGTGCCACGGCATCACTTTTTCCCCGAGCGAGGTGTTGCCGCGCTTGAGCCCGAGGAACTGGGATTCGTTATACCAAGAACAGATACCGGTCTCCTCGAACCGCAGCGCCTGGTCCACCGACATCGGCTGGTAATTCTGACCTCGGATGGTGTAGGACCGCGTCATATAGCCCTTGTAGCCTCCGGGGCTGGCGCACGAAGGGAACAGCAAAGCGATCGCGCTCCCAAGCACGGCGAGACGGACGAGCGGGTGCTTCCCTGCAGAGGAAATCACTTGCGCTCGCGGATCACGTGGAGGGTCGTCGCGACCTTTTCCTTCATTTCCTTGCCGGGCTTGAACTTCACCGCGGCGCGCGCCGGGATCGGCACGTCCTTGCTCGGGTCTTTTGGGTTGCGCCCGACCTTGGCCTTCATTTCCCGGACTTGGAAGGCTCCGAAATTTCGCATCACCACGGTGTCGCCTTGGGCGAGCGACTCGGTGATTTCGTCAATCAGCGTCTGGACGACTTCAAGCACGTCCTGCTGGGTGATCTCCACCCCTTTGGTGCCGAGCTGATCGGTGATTTTCATGACGAGTTCGCGTTTGGTAATAGTGGCCATAAGAGTGGGGACGTTGTTAAGGATTAGAGAGGTGCGAACGAAGGAACTACGGGAGAGATGGTTTTGTCCCGCCTAAAATCCGTTTATTTCCCTGCGGTTTCCGTGCCAGCAGTCGAACAATCTAAAAAAAGTCCCCGGACCGTTGCGAAAGTTTCACAATCACCGGAATCCGGTGACACGGAACCACCTAGAATTCCTCCGCGGGTGGGCCGTCGCCGAGAACGGCAGCGGTGGTTTTGAAATGCAGTTTGGCCACCTTGCCGAGGACCACGGGACCGTCGCGGGCCACTAGCTGGCGGGCCGCCTGAATCACGAGATCCGAGGCACCGAGCGGCAACCGAATGCCGCAAGCGGCGGAGGTTTTGTCCATCCAATCGATAAACCCTTCACGCGCGAGGACCGAGGCCGCGGCGACTGCGGTGTCGGACTCGCCTTTGGTCCGTTGGTCGAGCTGGATGGCGAGGCCTTTTTCCTTGAGCGCCCGTTGAAGGATTTCCGGTCGTGCAAATTGATCGCTGAGCGTGCGCGGACAGTCAGGGCGGGCGGCAAGGAGGGTCTCAATGCACCGCGCGTGGCCCCAGGCGAGCAGGCGGTTTAGGTTCTTGAACGACGCGTGCATCGTGTTGTAGCGCTCCGGGCCGATGGCCACCACCGCGGTGGTGCAGCCGGGGGTGGCGCGGATCCGCGCCGCGAGCTGGCGGATCCGGGCCGGGCTGGTGACGCGCTTGGAGTCCATGATCCCGGCGGCGATGAGCTGCCGCGCGATGACCGCATCGGTGTAGGCTCCGGCGATGACGAGGGGGCCAAAAAAGTCTCCCTTGCCACTCTCGTCGATGCCGAAGTGTGGCTCGAAGCGGTCCGGCTCGAGGATTTCCTCATAACCGAGCTTGGCCACGCCGGTGATCTCGGGCTCCAGCGTGAAGCGGATGAAGTCCTCGGTGTCCTTGCCTTGGACAAGCACCTTGGGCCCTTTCTCATACACAGTGACATTAAGTTTCCCCTTTCGCGCGGAGAAAAGCGCGTAGGGTTTTTGCTCGAAATCGTAACCCTGACGCTCCAGCAGCTCGCGAAGTTTCTCCGCCTGGGCGGGCGTGAGTGGCTCGGTGTGGGTGGTCATTCACCCGGGATGGAGTCGTAAATCTGGGAGAGCGAGAGCACGGTGTAGGCGGTGACGAGGACGGGATTGGACTCCATCCAGCGGCCGTTTTCATTGGCCCACGAGCCATCCTCGCGCTGGTTGGCGAGGAGGCGCGAGCCGAGGTCCTTGCGCCAGTCCGCTTCCCTGCCGTCTTCCAGCTTGAGCATGGTGATGTTGGCGGCGGTGAGGGCCTTGGACATGGTCTGATAGTAATAATAGAGACCCTGGGCACCCATGTTAGGATTTTCCTCGATGGTGTAGTTTTTTCCGAGCCACTCCTTGACGGCGATCACGCGGGGATCATCGGCACTGACCTTAGCGTAGATGAAGGAAAGCAGCCCGGCGTAGGAAATGGAGCCGTAGGAACGGAGGGCGGTGCTGCCGTCGGGGAGCTCATCCTCGCCGGCCTTGGACTCGCCGGGGGTATAGATGAAGCCACCCTTGTTCTTGGGATCGTCGGAGGCCCAGTCGAGATCGTTGGTTGCCGTGAGGTTCTGGCAGCGGGAAAGAAAGGTGAGCGCCGCCTCCCAATCGAGATCCGGCTGGTCGCCGTATTCACCGTCCGCAATGACGTTTTTGGATAACGCCAGCGCCTCGATGGCGAGGTAGGTGTTAGACATGTCGGTGTGGTCGTCACTCGAGCCGTAGCCGACACCGCCGTCGTTAGGATTGTCGGTTTCCTTTTCTTGGCCGAGGTCCCATTGGTTGTCGATGAGATGCTTGCGGGCTTTCACGATGGCGGGCTCGTGGGCCGTGCGGCCGGAGGAAACCAGCGCGGTGAGCGAGGTGGCCGTATTATAAACGGAGAGGCCGCGGTTGTAGATGCCGCCGTTCTCTTTCTGCTGGGCGATCAGCCAACTATAGCCTTTTTCCACATGTTCGGGAAATGTCGCGCTGCGGTCGAAGTTCGGGTCGCGGGTGGCCGCGGTGAGGGCGAGCGCGGTGAAGGCGGGAAGCTGGCCGTCGTCCCAATAGCCCTCGGGCTTTTGCCGCGATTGGAGCCAGGAATTACCGCGGGCGATGGATTGGCGGATTTCCTGGCGCAAGGATTCGTAGGGATTTGCACGGCTTGTGGTAGCCGTGCCCAGAGTCATTACCAGGGCGAGGAGGGCGGTGAGGCGTTTCATGGGTTCGGGATTGGCGGTGCTGTTTGATAGGGAGCGATGACGACGGTGACTTCTGTTCCTTTAGCTGGCACCCGTTTAGGAAACGGAATCCAGACGCCGTCGTTGTCATGATCTTCGCCCGGATAGCTGATCATGCAAAAACCGATAATGGAAATGACCGCGATATCCCCGGTGATTTCCGGGGTATAAACTCCGTTTTCAAAGACCGATCCGCCATAGACCCAGGGTCCGGCAGGCATCGCGGTGGTTTTCGTCTCGTGCTGGACCCACTCGTTGAGCGGGATCCGACGGATTTTCCCCTCGTCCATCCACTCCACGTCGATGCGGATGCGCGCGGCGGCTCTCACCTCCGCGGAAACCTCGGGGAAATCGCCGGAGGTGCCGCCGGTGGCATTGGGCAAGGGGTAAAGCTCGGGCGACGGCGTGTAGCGCAGCAGCGTGAAGGCGAGGTTGATATGCGTGGGGGAAGTTTCCGTGACGAGCAATGACTCATGGACCTTGCCGTCCTGGTGGACGATGAGGTATTCGAGCAGGTCCTCGGTCATGTTCACCTCCGCCGGAAAGCGGATCTCGCGGGTCTTTTGATCGAGCACGACCTCGCCGATTTGGAATCGGGTGTTGTCGAGTTTTCTCACCGCAGGCATCACGGGCGCGACCGCCTGGTTGGGAGCGGGCGGCGATTCCGGTGGCGACTCGACCGGCGGAAGGCCCTGCGCCAAGGTGAGGGTGGCACACACGGGGAAAATTAGGAGTAATCGGAGAAACATCATCGGAGCCGCGCGGGCAGGTTGTGGGGTAAAGCGTCCGGAACCAGCGAAAAATTAGGGTGCTATGAAGAATTACCCGCCTTTTTTCAATGGTCGGTTGAGTGTCTCAGCGAATTGTTTCCAGCCGAGGCGAGTGACTTGAAACTCGAGTGCTTCCCGTGGGTCGGCGTCTGCGGCCAACTCGGCTGGCGGCGTCAAATCCGTCGAGCGGTCAAGCTCGCCGCGGAGGAGCAAATAAAGGGTGTTGAGCACCTCCTGCCGCAGCCTCTCCGGCGACTTGGCGGTGAAGGAGAGCACCTCGGTGGTGGCGGAGTCCTTCTCGGGGCCGCCCAACCAGAGGGCAACCGGCGAGGGCGTCGTGCCCGGAAGATCGCGGCCGGCGGTGACGTGGGTCTGCACCTTGACGGTGCCCGACGACGCGAGCTCCAGCTCCCGCGCCACCTCCTCGAGGATGGGCGCGAGCCTTTGGGCCACCGTCCGCCCGGTGCCGGCCTGGATCGTGATGGAGACGGCTTGTGCGGACTCGGTATTCCAGTTCGGCAAGGTCGGGCGCAGCCGGCGGATCGCGCGCAGGGCGTCGGCAGCCTGGCCTGCGTCGGGAGCCGTGTGGTCGAGAACACGCTCCCAAGCGAGCAAAGCACGCTGGAAATACCCTCCCGCCTCCAGCCGTTTGGCCAGCTCGGCGAGGTGATCCGCTCCAAGGTCCGCCCGCTCTGCGAAATGCGCCAAAGTCGGCGGCGTGCCGAGATCCCCCAGATCGAAGCTCGGTTTCACCTTGACCGGTTCTGGCGGCGGCTCGGGCGCGGCGGTGGGCACCGAGATCGCGTCTTCCGGTTGATCCGCTTGCGGGAATGACGATTCCACCTTGACCCGGATTTCATTGAGCCGCGCTTCCGACGGCGGGCTCATAAAGTCAAAACCCCGCGTTTTCCCAAACCAGACGCCACCGACGACGGCCAGAACCAGAAAAATCACCACGGGAATAGGGACGTGCACGGCAGCAACGTGGAACGGACTTTGACCGGCGGAAAGGCGAAATCACGCCCGCCGCACAAAAAATGAAACGCCCCGCGCGGCGGACCGGGCGGGGCGTTTGAAAAAACCAGATCCGGTGGCGGATCAGTTGTTGTTGGCGCTCTTCACGAGAAGTGCACGCTTGCCGACGCGCTCGCGCAGGTAGTGGAGCTTCGCGCGGCGGACTTTGCCACGGTTGGTCACCTCGATCTTGGCGATCCGCGGCGTGTGGAGCGGGAATACTCGCTCGACACCTTCGCCATAGGAAATCTTCCGCACGGTGAACGCCGCGTTCACTCCGGAACCGCCACGGGCCAGGACGATACCGGCGAAAATCTGGATCCGTTCCTTACCGCCTTCCACCACCCGGCAATGCACCTTCACCGTGTCGCCCACGTTGAACTCCGCGACGTCTTGCTTCAGTTGCTCTTGCTCGATTTTCTTGATGATATGCATGGGATCTCCTTCGGGAAAATAATGTGCTGCCTGCGGTGTCTCTGCCGTATGCCGGACGCGCGGGGCGGGAGAGCTAGCGGATCAATTTGGCATTTGCAACCGGAAATTCGATCAAATGCATTACTTTCCGTAAACCGTCGCCGGATCAAAGGCTTTTCCCGGCCCGATCAGCTCCAGCGTCGCCGTTCCCTCACCTACTGCGGCCACCACTTTGCGGTAAAAACACGAGCCCCGCCCGGTGTGGCAGGCCCCCGCGCCGATTTGCTCGACCAGCAGGATAATCGCGTCCTGGTCGCAGTCGGTGCGGATTTCCACGACCCGCTGGATGTGGCCGGAGGTGGCACCCTTGTGCCAGAATTCCTGCCGCGAGCGCGACCAGTAAACCGCCTCGCCGAGCGCCAGCGTCCGCCGCAGCGACTCCTCGTTCATGTAGGCCAGCATCAGTGGCTCGCGGGTCGCCGCGTCCATCGCCATTGCCGGGATCAGCCCGTCGCCATCGAATTTCGGGGCAAAGCCCGCCCCTTCCTCGATCTCCGACTTTCCGCCCCGCAGGGCGAACCCGTTCTTGGTTTCCATGCGCAGGACCGTGAAACCCGCCCCGCAGCCTGTCCAGCCCCCATTCTTATCCGCGTGAAATCCGGATGGTCACTCCCACCGCTTGAGTGAAAGTTGCGGCAGCGGCTCCGTTGGCGGCTGGACATGGCTGCTTGGCTTGGGCAGGCTTCTTTGACTGTTCCGCTTGCTTCAGGCCTCAGCGCCTGATTTTGTTGGGAACGATTCCAAATCTGACGTCAATCAACAATACCCAAAATCCACTCCAGCGTATCATGAGCAACCAAGACAATCCGTTCAACGAACCCGTGCCCGAGACCTCTCCCGATCGTCGCCTCATCCTCGTGGCAGGCGTCATCCTTTTGGCAAGCCTCGGATCGGTCTATGCATGGAGCTTTTTTACGAAGCCCCTGCAGGAAGTTTACCACTGGAGCAATGCCCAGGTTTCTCTGATCTTCAGTCTGGCGGTGGCGGGTCTCGGGTTTTCCGCACTCTACACCGGCCCTCTGGTGTCCAAGCTCGGCAGCCGCCGCCTGATGAAGCGATCGGCTAAATTTTTCGTCTCAGGCTACCTCATCGCCGCGCTCGGTTTGTATCTCGGATCAGGCGTCATCGGTGATATCAGCTCGCCGGCGGTGAGCTGGCTGAGCTTCCTCACCCTCGCCCTCGGCTACGGCGTGATCGGCGGCATCGGCCTGGGCACCGGCTACGTGACGGCGGTGTCGACCGTCGCCGGCTGGTTTCCGGACAAGAAAGGCTTCGCCACCGGATTGATCGTGATGGGCTTCGGGATGGGTGCCTTGTTCATGAGCAAGGTCTTCGCGCCTTTCGCCATGTGGATTTCATCCAACAATGTCGCGGTGGCGTTCCTACTCATCGCCTGCGTGTTTGCCATCATCATGCCCATTGCCTGCCGCTTCATTTACAGCCCGCATGCGGCCGTTTCGCTCTGGCACAAGCCCACGACGGCCGATAGCTATCAGCACGATCTGAGCATGCGGATCCGGTTGTGGCTGACCTGCTTCACCTACAGTGTGGCCGGTTTGGGGATCATCAGTTTGCTATCACCGTTGATGCAAAATGTCTCGGCTGCCGCGAATCCAGGTCTCGGCACCGCCGAGTTGGCCGCCGCCGGGGCGACTTTGATCGCACTCGCCTCCATCGGTAACAGCGCCGGCCGCCTGTTTTGGGCTTGGATGTCGGATATCATCGGCAGGGTAAACGTTTTCATGATCCTGCTCGGCACAGCCGGATTGGCCTATCTGCTCATGCCGCACGTCAGCTCGCCCTTGGTCTTCAGCATTCTCGTCTGTTATGTGATTGCTTCCTATGGCGGTGGGTTCGGCACGATTCCCTCACTCATCAGCGACCTGTATGGTCCCAAGCGCATGTCCGCCCTCCATGGGCTGGTGCTCACGGGTTGGGCCACGGCAGGTCTCACCGCCCCGCCGCTGTTCGGTTATTTATATGACAAGGTCCCCGACCAAGCGGCAAATATCGCCTACTACATCTGTGCGGGATCCCTGTTTCTCTCAACAACGCTGGTCTTCACATTCAAGCGTCTTCACAAACACTGCACCGTCCCCGTGGCAGCGATGGAGTCGGCGGCGACCCCGTAATTTGTAAAAAGGTCAAAGCAGGGCGGACACGCGAGGTGCGAGAGCGCGCGCAGCGGGAGGCGGGAGGCGGTCCACTGCCGATAGCGGTCTCGAATCACTCGCCGCCCTGCGCCGCCGCCAATAGCGCCGCGCGGTGGCGGCGGAGGTCGGAGCCTCGCCCCAGACCGTTCGCCATCAGCGTAAATGTCCGCTCGCTGCCGTCTGCAATCTGAAAAAATCCGACCTCCGTGCGGACCCCGGACATGCCGCCGAGCTTCGACCGCACCTGGCCGCCGTCGCAGGCGGCCAAGCTTTCGCGGAAAATTTCGCCCTGGGCACCCGACTTGGCCGCATGGTTCACCGCCACGAGATCCAGCGGGCGGATCATGTTCGCCCGCGCGAGCCCACTGCCGTCGAGCAATCGCAGGCCGACGAAGTTGACGCCCGCTTGGGTCCAATACTCCCGGACCGCCTCCCCCGGCTCCCGCCCTAGCTCACGACCGATCCGGAGGAATAAGCACTGCGCCTCCACGTTGTCACTCACCCGGTGCAAATGCCCGATAATCCTCTTTAACTCCGCCGAGCGGTGGACCGCAAGGACCGTTAAATCCGCCGAATCCCCCGGATCCACCACTTCCGCGTCGCGGATTTCGATGCCCTCCCGGCCCAGTGCCGCCGCCAGCCACTCCCTCGCCAGCGCTGGAGGATCCGGATTTGCGGCCTGCACTTGGAACCCCGGTTCGCCGAGAGGCACACTGCCGCGGAGTGTGATCCTCCGCCCGTAAGGTTCGCTGAAAGCGACCACCTGATCGCCGCTGCCGCTTGGCCCGGTGACGACGTGGTTGATCCATTCAATATCCTTGAGTGCGTTTGTCGCGCCCGCCACGGTGGCCGCGTCGCCGGGTTTCTCTCCCGGGTCGAAGCGAATCAGCAGTTGGTTGTGCTCCACGTTGATGCCGAAACTTCCCGCACCGTAGGCATTTCCCAAGTCGCCCCAGTTCCAGTGATCGCTCACGGGGTTGTGCGGAAAAATCGAAGCATCCACCCGCACTCGTCCCTCGATCCGCTTCAATCCGCCTCCCGCGACATTCTTCGCGAGCCGATCCAAATCCGGTTTGGACAGGGTCGGGTCGCCCGCGCCGACGAGGACGAGATCTCCCTTTAAGACGCCATCCGCCCCTGGCGGTGCGGTGGTCGAGAGCAGCGTTTCAAACCGGAACTCCGGCCCCAAGACCCCCAAGGCCGCCCCGGTGACCAGCGTTTTCAGGGCGGACGCCGGAGCCATCGCCGTTCCCGCCAGCGGCGAGGCGTAAGCCACGTTTCCCTGATCATCCACCACGCAAAACGCCAGCGCAGCTCCTGCTAGGGCGGGATCCGCCGCCATTTCCCTGAATGCCAACTCGACGGGTCCCAGCGCACGGCTTACCGCCGGAGTGATGACTCGGACCGGCTCGGGCCCCTTCAGGAGGAGCCACGCCACCCCCCCCGCGATCAACAGCAGCAACACGGTGAAAACGAGAGAAAATAAGCGGCGTCGATGTCTCACGCCATGATCTTACCCGCAGCATCCGGGGCAACACGAAGAAAAATCCGCCTGACTCGTCGACGCCGCGCCCTCTGCGCTTGAGCTAGATAAATACCCCCCCACGACCCTCACCGATGAAACAAGTGTGCGGGGAAGCCGTATAGACTGCATGTTCCGAGCCCTCCACCCGATCGCCGTCACTTGTATTTTGATATTAACGACTCTTGCAGCAGAGAGACCGCTTAACATTGTCCTCCTCTACGCCGACGACCTCGGCTACGGCGACCTCAAGTCCTATCATCCGGACTCGAAAATCCCGACCCCCCATCTCGACAAACTTGCCGAGCAAGGTCTGCGTTTCACCGACGCCCACAGCTCTTCGGGCGTTTGCACTCCGTCGCGCTACACGCTCCTCACCGGCCGTGCCCATTGGCGGGATTTCCACGTTATCGACAAAGGCTTCGACCGGCCATTCTTCCAGCCCGGCCAGCTCACGCTGCAGGCAATGCTCCAGAAAAACGGCTACCACACCGCCTGCATCGGCAAGTGGCACCTCGGCAATGATTGGGATTCCATCCGCAAGCCCGGCAGCCCGAAGAATTCCAAGAAACACACCGACTTCGATTGGACCAAGCCCTTCCGTGGCGGTGCCATTGATCATGGGTTCGACTACTACTTCGGCGACAACGTCATCAACTTCCCGCCCTACACCTGGATCGAGAACCAGCGATTTCTTCAAGAACCCGACATCACTTTTACCACCACGGCTCGGGTAACCAAGGAAGGCAATTGGGAAGCCCGCGAGGGCCCCGGCAGGTCGGACTGGGATTTCTACCAGGTTCTACCGACTCTCACCGAAAAGGCCGTTGAATACCTCCATGCAAGAAAAGACGAGCCTGCGCCCTTTTTCCTCTACTTCCCGCTGCCATCGCCCCACGCGCCGATCGTTCCCAACGACGAGTTCGACGGCGCCTCGAAAGCCGGTGCCTACGGCGACTTCGTTGTCGAGACCGACCACGCCTGTGGTCGCCTCCTCACCGCCCTGCGCGAGGCCGGCCTCTACGACAACACCATCATCCTTTTCACCGCCGACAACGGTGCCGAAGCCTATGCTTATGAGCGCGATGCGAAACTCGACCATTGGTCGTCCGCACCGCTGCGCGGTCTCAAGCGCGACATCTACGAAGGTGGCCACCGCGTGCCCACCATCCTCAGATGGCCGGGCGTCACCCAGTCAGGCAGCGCCACCACCGCGTTGTTTTCGCAAGCCGACCTGATGGCCACCATCGCCGGCTATCTGGGCTTCGAACTGCCGGAAAATGCGGCGGAAGACTCATACGACCTCTGGCCCTATCTCCAAGACCGCGGCAAGGAAGCGCCCCGGACCACGCTGGTCCATAACACATACAAAGACCGCTACGCCATCCGCGACGGCGACTGGGTGCTCATCAATCACTCCACCGGCACCGACCGCCAACCGCCTGAGGCATGGAGGAAAAAACACAAGGTCCCGGCCTACACCGGTCTCAAAGTCGGGCTCTACAACCTCAAGGACGACCTCGGTCAACGCTATAATCTGGCGGAAAAACACCCGCAAAAAGTAGCCGAGCTGCAAACCTTGCTCCACTCCATCCGCAGCGGTTCCCACACCTCGCCCAGGTTGCTGAAGTGACGCATCCGCTCTTTTTGTGGTGTGGGGGCGGGTTTTGAGCCTTTTTGCGCGATTTCCTCTAATTTTATTAACAAATCGCTTGATTTTCTATCAGCCTGCATCAAGTTTTCGCACCAACCCCCAAAAAACACTATGAAATCTAAAAAGAACTTAACCAGATTCACCTACGAAACCGCGGCCTTCCAAGGCTGGCGTCTGTCCCTCTCGCGGGCTGGGACGACCTTCACCAAGTATTTTTCCGACAAGAAGTTCGGCAGTGCGAAGGAATCACTCGCCGCTGCGGAGAAGACCCTGGTGGAGCTGAAAACTTTGGTTGAAGGCTCCAAGCGGGTTGATGGCAAGCTCAGTGCGACCACGATCAAGAAGGGCCAGAAGTTGCTCGACGAAGCGTGATCCGGCGCTCCGCCGAAGCTTTGAAACAACCCGGCGCTGGCAAGGTGAGAATTTTTCCACCTTGTTGGCGCTTTTTTTTGGCGAGATCCCGCTCCGTGTCGGCACAAGAACGCCGCCCGCCCGTGAGAGAAGGCGGCGCGCTGGAGTTTAGAGCCTTGGCTTTGCCAGATCAGGCATAGGAGGACTCCACGCGCTGGGCCACGTCGCGGTAACCGTAGTCCACCTCGTAAATTTGCTTGAAGCAGTCGAGGGCCGCTGGTTTGTCGCCCACCTCGATGTGGATGAGCCCTTTTTCGTAAAGCACTTCCTTTTTGGTGCCATCCATCGAAATGAGATCGGCGAGGGCGTCAGTGAGTTGTTTGACGGCGAGGTCGAACATGCCCTTGGCGCGGAAGGTGCGGGCCAGCAGCAGCAGCACCCGGGTGCGGATGTGCGGATTGCGTGTCGCCTGCTGAAGGTGGGGAATGGCGGCGCTGTGGTCGCCGGAATTGTAAAGCGCGCTGCCCAGCTCGAAGCGGAGCTGCGGGTCGGTCGGGTTTTGTTCGACGCGCTTCTGGGCTTCCACCACTTGTTCGGCGAGGCGGTCCGCCTTGCGGGCGTCCAGTGCGGCCTTCAGCTCGGCATTGTCGGGATCGGCAGCGGCGGCGGTTTCGAGGTTCTTCATGTCCAGCTCGAGTGCCTTGTCATTCATCGCGGCGGACTTGGTGGCCAGGGCGATATCGCCGTTGCTCAGCGAGTGGGCCCAGCTGAAGAAGGTGTGGGCGTTGTGCCAGTCCTCGAGTTGCTCGTAGATGCCGGCGAGGTCCTTGACGGTGCTGAGGTGGTTCGGGTCCCGGTTGTATTTCTCGACGATCTTGTCGCGGCGTTCCTCGAGTTGCTCCTTGGTGAGACCGGTGCGGGAGGCTTTTTCCAGCTCCTCGAACTCGGCGGAGTTTTTCATCAGTGAGCGCATGTCGGCATTTTCGTCCCACTTTTGCTTTTGCATCGAGGCGCGGGCGGAAGCGTCCTTGGAACCTTTGATCGCGGTGCCATCGGTGGGATGGTGCTTGATGATGTCGTTGTAAACCTCTGAAGCGATCTGCGGCATCTCGCGGGTCAGGTAAAATTCCGCCAGCTTGTGGAGAAGTTTGGCATTTTCCGGGCTACCCTTGCGGACGGTTTCCAGGGCAAATGCCGCGGTTTCCAACAGTTCGAGCTTCACGCAGGTGTCGAACAGCAGCTCGTTGGCTTGGTCGTTGAGGGGATCCTTTTCCAGTTCCTTCTCAATCATCGGCAGGGTTCCGGCGGGATCCTTCTTCGCCTGCCCTTGGAGCTTCATCACTCCCATGCCACCGGAGGACATGCCGAAAAGTCCCTTTTTCTTGGTGGCTCCGGAAAGCTGAAGTTCGCATTTGCGGAGTAATTTCCGCCCCTCGAGGAAGCCGGGGCTCTCCTTGAGCACGGCTTGGAGCAGGCTGATGCCGTAGATCAGATTGGAGGTTTGCACGGCGCTGAGGGCCTTGAGCCAAAGGGGCTTGAGATTCGGCGGAAGTTCTTTTTCAGTGATCTCTGGCATGGCTTTTACAATAATGCGGATTTTTTTAAAAATGCCACTCTAGGATGGCCGCTCGGAAAACTGGCGGCTTGGCGGCGGCTTGGCAAGCATGGGTGAGGAAGAAAATCACCCGGATGGGAGGGGTGCGTTGTTTTTGAGATTGATGGAGTCGGAAAGATGGGCTACCCAACCGGCGGGTGCCTGTGATCATGCCGGTCCCGCCAGTATCTCAAGTCAATATGCCTCCTCGCCCACAGAAATCGGGACGCCGTCCCGCCCGCAATCGCAACCGTTATGGACCACCGAAGCGCTCCACCAAGCCGGAGGAGGAGAAAGCGGTGGAAGTGGATGGCGAGATCTCGTCCGTTCTCGCGGGCACGATGTTCCGGGTGAAACTTGAAAGCGGTCACGAGGTGCTGGCCCACATTTCCGGGAAAATGCGCAAGCGTTTCATCCGACTGGTGGTGGGCGACAAGGTGAAAATGGAAATGTCCCCGTATGACCTGACCAAGGCGCGGATCGTATTCCGTTTGAGCTGAGTGGGGGGCACCCGCCTCAGTCGTAATCCGCGCCCACTTCGGCGGCCTCGAGCGCGGCCACCGACGGGTTGCCGCGCCGCTCGATGACGATGTCACCGAGCAGCTCGCTCTGGCGGACGATAAACTGGTTGAGTTTCATCAGTTCGAGTAGTGCGAGGAAGGTGACGATGACTTCCGCCTTGGTCGTGGCGGAGAGGAACAACTCTTCGAAGCGCCGCGCCTCACCGGGCGCGAAGCGGCCCAGCAGCAGCTCGATTTTATCCGAAACCGTGTAGCGGTCGTCGATGATGTCACCGAAATCGTGGGATTCCTCAAAACGCTTGAGGACATTCTGGAACGCGCGGATCAGATCGAAAATAGAAACCTCCGCCAGTGAGGCCGGTTCTTCGGGCGGCTTGTCATCGGCGTCCGGCTGATGGGCGAAGCGGCCCTCCTGCTCCATCTCGCGGAGGCAGAGGAAGCCGGCGGCATCCTTGAATTTTTTGTATTCGATAAGTTGGCGGATGAGTTCCCAGCGGGGATCGTCATCCTCCGCATCCTCCTCAGGCGGCTGGTCCACGCGCGGCAGCAAGGTGCGGCTTTTCAAATACATCAGATTGGCGGCCATCACGATGAACTCGGAGGCGAGGTCGATGTTGAGCAGTTTGAAGGTTTTGATGTAGTCGAGATACTGCCGGGTGATGCGCTCAATGGAGATGGCATGGATGTCCACCTCATCTTTTTTGATCAGGTAAAGGAGGAGATCAAGAGGGCCTTCGAAAATTTCGAGGCGGACTTTGTAGTCGGTAGCTTCCACCCGGCAGGTCGTAATGGGAGAATTGCTGACGGGCGAGGGTAAATTTGCCTCGCCTCGCGGGCGGGCCGTGGATTTAATCCCTCCGCCACGGGGTAAGGTGGAACTTATGGAATCAGAGCAATCGCAAAATTTCAATGAACGGCTGAGCCAATGGGTGGCGAACCAGGGATACTGGTTCCAAGTCCGCTACTCGATTTCCGGCAGCGGGACGACGGGCACCGCGATGTTTCATTTGATGCGGTTGAGTGTGCGACTGCTCATTTTCCTGTTGATCGCCTCGGCGGGATATTGGGTCTATCTGGTCAAACGCACTGGCAGCGAAGGCTTCAGGGAGGATTTTCAACGGGTGATGGAAGAAAGCCTCTCGGCGACCGAGTCGATGATGGGTGGCCTCGTGGTGGAACGCGGGCAGTTTGTGATCAACCGATTGGCCACTACGGGGAGCGGCGAAACGTTTTTCTCGTCGTTTGAGGCACGCAACATCCGCGGCAAAATCGGGTTGCTCCATGGCCAGGGCCGCCGCTGGGACCCCGGCACGATTTCCATTTCCAAGCTCGATCTGGAGCTCAACGCCGGAGCCGACGACGCGGAGGCAGCGGAAAGGATCTCCGCAGCGATTTTCAGGTTTTCTCCCGATGTCGTGATCACCAATCTCGACGTGACAGACGCATCTTTGCGCTGGGGGTATTCCGAACGGACGAGAGGATCCATTTCCAATAGCGCGATGAAAGTCCAGCGGGGCAAGGACACCCTGCGTATGAGCTTCCAGGGCGGCACGTTTTCGCAGAACTGGCTGCGGGACCTCGAGATCGTGAGCCTGGTGATCAACGCCACTCCGGACGGTTTGGTCTTCGAGCAGGCGAAATTCCAGCGCAAGCGGGGCACAGTGGACTTCTCCGGCCTGTCAGTCAGCGGCGGCCAGCGTCCCGGGGTGGACGGAATTGCCAAGATCCGCATGCTGGATTTGGAGAATGCTCTTCCGGCGGCTTTGACAAGTTTCGTTGAGGGTTCGATTTCCGGGGATTTCAAGGTTTCCGGCTCCACTAATACCTCGGAAGGCATCGGCTTCGAGGGACAAGTGACGCTGGATGGCCAAGACAAGATCATGCTCCGGGACCGGGTTTTCCTACTCAAGGCGCTTTCCGTGGTGGACTACGTCCGGAACTACCACCGCACGGACTTTAGCTCCGGCTCGTTCTCCATGAAATCCGGAGGGGGTAGTTTGGTTTTGAGTGATGTCAGCCTGACGGCCGACGAATTGCTCACACTTGAAGGCGGCATGCGGGTGAGACTGCCCACCGCGGAAGAGACGAGAATCGCCATGCAGCAGGGGGGCGCGAATACCAGCTCGCCCCTATTCGCAGGCGAAGAGGTCGAGCCCGAGATGCGCACGGCCAAAGATGAGGATCCGGGCTTCACCCTGCGCCGCCCGGGGAGTCGGTGGTGGCTTCGACAGCCTGGCCACGACTCTGGAAATGCGGCGGCTCGAGGCCCAAGCGTCCGAGCGCTTGTCGCGGACCCTCCGCTATGAAGGCGCTTTCAGGATCACTTTACCGGGCGACGCCTTCGATCGCGCCGCCAGGCTGGCCAGCCAGTTTCCCGTGGAGCCTTCCACCGGCCGCATTCCGATGATGGTCCCCATCGAGGGAACCCTCTACGAGCTGACGCTGAAACAGGCGGAGGACCTCTACCAGCAAGGGACGCGTTAGGAAATCACAGCGCCGCGGCGAGGCCAAGGCTGTTGTAAATTTCCCGCGTCGCCCGGCTTTTATTCAAGGTGTAGAAGTGGATGCCGTCCACGCCCTCATCGAGCAGTCCGGCACACTGCTCGGCGGCGTAATGGATGCCTGCCCGCTCGACGGACTCCGGGCTGGCCTTCGCCCGCTCCAGCGTGCGCAGCAGCTTGGCCGGGTAGCGCGCGCCGGCAGCAAGCTCCGCCATCCGCTTCATGCCCTGCAACGAGGTGACCGGCATCACCCCGGCGATGATCGGGATGCGGATGCCCGAGATGTCACAGCGGTCGCGGAAATCTAGGAAATCATGGTTATCAAAAAACAACTGCGTGCAAATATAGTCCGCGCCGGCATCCACCTTGGCCTTGAGGAAATCCAGTTCATTGACCCGGTTAGGTGTCGATGGGTGGCCCTCGGGAAAGCCCGCCACCCCGATGCCGAAGCCGCGCGGGTCCGGGTGTTCGCCGGACTCGTTAAATTTTCGGATGAAGCGCACCAAGTCGGCGGCGTGGCGGAAGCCACTTTCCGACCAGTCGTAGTCCGGCCGCTCGCGTGGTGGGTCGCCACGCAGCGCGAGGATGTTGCTGACGCCTGTGGCGGCGTAACGGCGGAGGATTTCTAGCACCTCCTGCTCGGAGTGCCCGACGCAGGTGAGGTGCGGCACGGGTGGGATGGTGGTGGTCTGCTTGATTCGGACCACCAGATCGTGGGTGAGCTCGCGGGTGCCACCGCCGGCCCCGTAGGTCACCGAGACGAAGGTCGGCTGCAGGGGTTCCAGCTCGCGGATGGCGAGATACAGGTCCTCCCATGCCGGCGCGCTGCGCGGCGGGAAAAACTCGAACGAGAGCGAGGGCTTGGAATCGGTGAGAATGTCTCGGATGTGCATGGATAAAGGGCTTGGAACGGACGGATTTAGTGGCTCACGAATCGAAACTTTCTCAGTGGGGCGGAGTTTCTTTCAAAGGCTAGCCCGCCGGACACGGCTAAAAAAGCGCCTATTGTCTATGAAAACAATCCCCGTTTCTCTCCTTGTTGCTGGAATCCTTCTACCAAGCCTTTGCCTGGCACAAGACCGGAGTCCGGCGAGAGCGCGGGGCCAGTCCGCCAAGGACCCGCAGCGGAACATGCTGCGCGACGTCGCGGAAACATGGAAAACCGCCGACGCGGACGGCGACGGCTTCATTTCCCGCACCGAGTTCGCCGCCATGCCACGGATCCAGAATCTGCCCGTGCCGATGCGCGACAAGCTTTTCACCCGCCTCGACAAGGATGGCGACGACAAGCTCAGCCGCAATGAAATCGAAGGCTTCGGGCGCAGCCGCGATGGCGGACAGCGGCCGCCGATGAAGCGCTTATGGGAACTGGACGCCGACAAAAGCGGGGGAGTCGGTTTCGACGAGTTTGAACAAGGCGAGCTTTTCAACAAACTCGCGCCCGAAAGGCAGCGCGCCCTGTTCGATCGGCTCGACACCGACGGCGACGGCTTGATCACTCTGAAGGATCGTCCGGAATCACGGCCCAAGCGTCCCGACGCGCGGCCGCGACCCGGCGAAGCCGGCGAGGGGAGGGCACCGAGGCCGGAACAAATGATCCGCGAGCTCGACACCGATGGCGACGGAGCCTTGTCCTTCGAGGAATTCCGCCGCGGCCCGAATGCCAGGAATCTCACCGAGGACGAGCAGGAGGACATGTTTCTCGAGCTCGACCGAAACCAGGACAACAAGCTGTCGCCGGAGGATTTCACGCCCCAGCCAGCCGAGCGGCCGCAGGATTGACCGCGGGCTCAATGCGGAGGTGGTCGATGAGGCGCACCTCGCCATAAAACACCGCGCAAGCGAGCACCGCAGGACGGGAAATCTCGTCCACTGGCTGCAAGGTTTCCGCATCCACCAGCGACAGGTAGTCGATGCGAGCCAGCGGCGAGGCGGCGAGGCCGGTGCGGGCCGCATCGAGGATCTCCGCGGCGGCTGAACACGCGGCGGCGGCCAACAAGGAGTGGCGGATCCGCGGCGCGTCGGCACGTTGGGCCGGGGTGAGGCGGGCGTTGCGTGAGGATAGCGCCAAGCCATCGCGCTCGCGGACGGTCGGGCAGGCGACGATTTCCACCGGCACGTCGAGGTCGCGGACCATCCGCCGGATGATGGCGAGTTGCTGGAAATCCTTCTCGCCGAAAAGGGCGATGCCGCAGCCGGTGAGCAGAAAAAGTTTGAGGACGACGGTGCAGACGCCATCGAAATGCCCCGGGCGGGTGGCACCACAGAGGCTGCGGGAAAGCGAGGTCTCAGTGACGGTGACGGAGCGGTCTGGAAAATACATGGATCCCGCCTGCGGGGTGAAGGCGACATCCACGCCTTCCGCCTCGCAGGCGGCGAGGTCTGCTGCCAGCGGCTGTGGATAGGCGTCGAGGTCGGCGGTGCGGTCGAACTGGATGGGGTTGACGAAAATCGAAACGATCACCGTTCCCGCGGGACCGGCAAGAGTTCTGGCTTGGCGGATGAGCGCCAGGTGGCCGGCGTGCAGGGCACCCATCGTCGGGACCAAGACCCGGGGCAACGCCGTTTCTCGCAGCATTTCCTTAAGCGCCTCACGGGTGTCCGCAATCTTCATGAGAAATGCTATGGCACGGGTCCCGCCCGCTGCAAGCCCGGGCGCGGATTGCGTTGGGAGCGCTTCTGTCCGCCGTTGGAAACTCCATCGGCCATCTTGCCCAGTGCGGTAAGTTTTAAGATTTTTTCAACCACAGATGAACGTAGATGAACGCAGATGAAGAGGGATTTAGATCGGTTCTGATTTGCGGTCATGCCCGTTCATCTGCGGTTTGACATCCTGCGGAACGGGCGGATATTCCCTAGCGTTTTTCTAACCCCCCGAATTACGATGCGAACCATTCCCCGCTGGTTGATCCCCCTTCTCTTGGCCATGTCACTCCTGCCGCTGCCGGCGCAGTGGGTGCAACGGGACCACCGCGGGCCAACGCGCGGACCTTGGCTGTGGGCCTTGCCGCGCGAGTTGCCGGAGCTTTACGTGGAGTTCAACGGGATTGATTTTGGCCATGCGCACATCGCCGAGACGCTGCTGCGCACCCAGGATGCCGGCGAGGTGGAAAAAGCGCGCTTGGAGGTGCGGGCCTTCATTTTTAGCCAGCCGCGAGTGCCTCCCGACGAGGAACAAGTGGCGCCCACCTTTGTCCGGATGGCGTGGGAGCTGCAAAAAACCTTCCACTGGGCCCATGATTTTCACCGCAGCCTCTATGACTTGTTCGCGGCGGACCGGGTGGTGGACAAGGAGGCGGCTTACCGGCGGATATTGACGGACTATTTATCCAAGCCCGAGGCGATCACGTCGGAGATCCTGGATCATCACGGCGCGCTTTGGAGTTTTCCGGAGAGCAAGGCGTTCCGCGACCGCTACCCGCGCTTCAATACCCAGATCTGGGCCTATCACTGGTTGCAGGCGGCGGCTTACGATGTCCAGTTGCTGGGGCCCGCCGCGCGGCAACGCGAGCTGATGGTGCCGGTGATCGCCCATTACCACAGCTACCTGCGCACGCCGCCCATCCGCTGGCGGGCCATGCCGATGATGATGGAGGCGGCACCGGAGTTCAGTCGGCGATACCCGGAGGCGGCTAAAATTTTTGATAACCTGCACATGCTGC
>JBBEEL010000089.1:0-19366 GCA_040880785.1 Akkermansiaceae bacterium
GGTGGATCTCCACGCCCGGCATCGCCTCCAGTTCCCGCTTCATCCGGAACTGATACGCTTTCTTATCGCACTGCGCGCGAGGGGCACGCACGGACGGACCTTTGGACGCGTTGAGCATCCGCCACTGGATGCCGGTGGCATCGGTGTTGAGACCCATGGCACCCCCAAGGGCGTCGATCTCACGGACCATGTGGCCTTTGGCGAGTCCGCCGATGGCCGGGTTGCACGACATCTGGCCGATGGTGTCGAGGTTCTGGGTGAGCACGGCCACTTCACAACCGAGCCGGGCCGCGGCCATGGCAGCCTCAACTCCGGCGTGACCGGCACCGATCACAATCACATCATAGCACTTGGGGTAACGAAACATCGTGGAGCCCGGACGATAGCCGCAGGTTGGCGGGGCTCAAGCATGGAAACGGCGGGTGCGCGTGTGTCGCCGTGCGCCTGCAGGCGCAGGCCGGGCAGGACCGTCTCTCCGAGCGGTCCGGCGCGTGGTCGGAGCATGGGAAAGCGAATGCCTCGTCTTTGGTCTGATCATTCACCCGTCATTCGCACCTCACGCGCCGGACGCCCCGGAGGTGCGTCCCTGCCTGCACCCGCAGTGCTTGCATTTTTGTTCCACGTGGAACATGACTCACTCCGGGCGATCGAGAATCCCCGTCGAGGCTCGCGGCAGGAGCTCTTCCAAGCGGAACTGCAAGCGCTGGCCCCGATTCGCCAGCACCACCAGTGGCACGCCGAACTCTGCCAACACCTGCCGACAGGCACCACAAGGGGAAATCGGCACGCCGGTGTCTGCCACCACCGCCACCGCGAGGAATTCCCGCACGCCGGCGGCGACCGCGGCTCCGATGGCCACCCGCTCCGCACAATTTGTCAGCCCGTAGGAAATATTTTCGATGTTGCATCCGGAAAAAACCCGTCCGTCCGCGGCCAGCAGGGCGGCTCCCACTTGGAACTTCGAGTAAGGTGCGTAAGCCACCTTGCGGGCATCCCAAGCGGTTTCGACCAGTTTCTCTATATCCATCCCCATGCCTTAGGCTACAGCGATCCCCTAGCAAACAAAAAACCTGTTCAAATGGTAAATTTTGACCTAGCCCCGGGCCGAAAAATCGCCAACTCTGTCCCCGCCATGCACCGTTATCTCCCGCTTTGCCTCATCGTCGGCTTGCTCGTCGCTTTCCGCGTGCTGGGGAGTGTTTTGCCTGAAACGCAGCCGAATTTTCAGCCCCTCGTGGCCTTGTTCTTCTGCGGGGCGCTGCTGGCCCCCGGTTGGCGTGGCTACGCCATCCCCTTTGGGATCTGGGGCATCACCTACCCGCTCGGGATCGGCCCGGTGTCGAGTGCTCCGATTTTCCTCACCACCTTGCTGGCCTTGGGCGCCATCTTCCTCATCGGGCACTCACTCGCCAAGCGCGGCCTGCCGGTCCTTCTCCTCGGTGCCGCCGGCTCCGCCGTGGTTTTTCACCTGATCACCAACGGTGCGGCGTGGATCGGCAGTCCGTTGTATGCGAAATCCCTCACCGGCCTGTGGCAGTCTCTCTGGACCGGCCCGCTGGGCGCGACCATCCCGTCATGGGTCTTCCTGCGGAATCTTGCCGCTGCCAATGTGCTCTTCACGGCGCTCTTCGTGCTCGCCCAATACCGGCTCCCACGGCTTGCGCCACTTGCGCCGCATGCCCAACCAGCCAAATAACTTCACCCACTCCGACCCGCTTTCCCGCCTTCCCGCCTTCCCGCTTTCCCTTTCTCACCGCCGACCATGACCCGCGCCAGCTCCCCTAAACTCGACTTCGCCAGCTCACCGATCAACCAATCGCTCACTCCCGAGCGCAAAATCGAGCTGTTCACTCAGATGGTGCGGATCCGCCGCTTCGAGTCGGCCTCCCTTAAATATTACGGTGCCGGGAAAATGGGGGGCTTCCTCCATCTTTACATCGGTCAGGAAGCCGTCGCGGTGGGCACCATTTCGCTCGGCGGGCCGGATGACCACTACATCACCGCCTACCGCGACCATGGCCACGCGCTGGCGGTGGGCATGGGAATGAATGAGTGCATGGCGGAGATGTTCGGCAAGCAAACCGGCTGCTCGAAGGGCAAAGGCGGATCGATGCACTTCTTCGCCCCTGACAAAAATTTCTGGGGCGGCCACGGGATCGTCGCCGGCCAGACCCCGCTGGGCCTGGGCCTCGCCTATGGGCTCAAATATTTGGAACGCGATGGCTGCTGCCTCTGCTATCTGGGCGACGGCGCGGTCAACCAAGGGGCTTTCCACGAGTCGCTCAATATCGCCTCCCTGTTCGAGCTCCCGGTCATTTACGTCATCGAAAACAACGGCTATTCCATGGGAACCTCCCAGGCACGCTCATCCGCATTTAACAACTGCCTGGCCCAGCGCGCCGAGGCCTACGCCATCGAGTGGGATGTCATCGACGGCTCCGACATTTACGAAGTCCGTGCCAAGACCCAGATCGCCGTCGAGCGGGCGAAAAAACACAGCAAACCCACGGTGCTCGAGATCGATACCTACCGCTACTACGGCCACAGCGTCGCCGATGCGAACCACAAGAAATACCGCACACCCGAGGAAATCGAGAACTACAAACAAAACCACGACCCGATCAACGTGTTCCGCCGCCGCCTGATCGAGGAAGGTGTTTTGACCGAGGAAAGCGCCGCCGCCATCAACAAGACCGCGGCCGAGGAAGCCGCCGCGGCCGTCAAATTCGCCGATGAGTCCCCCGCCCCGACCATCGCTGACATCAGCACTGATGTGTATTGGGAAACCGACAACGACACCCCCGCCTCCAAAATCGGCCGTCATTTCTTCGACGATTGATGCCGCTCGCCTCCCATTTTTCACCCACCTTATCCCGCCTACCCGTTTTTTTCGAATACCATGTCCCGCATTCTCACTTACCGCGAAGCACTCCGTGAAGGCCTCGACGAGGAACTTGCCCGCGATTCCAACGTCGTCATCATGGGCGAGGAAGTCGCGCAGTATAACGGCGCTTACAAAGTCACCGAAGGACTCTGGAAAAAATGGGGCGACAAGCGCGTGGTCGATACCCCCATTTCTGAGGCCGGTTTCATCGGCATGGGGATCGGCGCATCCATGCTCGGCATTCGCCCCGTGATGGAACTCATGTTCTGGTCATTCCACTCGGTTGCCTTTGACCAGTTGGTGAGCAACGCCGCCTGTGTGCGTTACATGTCCGGCGGACTCTGTCATTGCCCGATCGTCGTCCGCGGTCCGGCCAACGGCGGCACGGGCGTCGGTGCCACTCACTCGCACATTCCCGAGGGGCTTTTTGCCGCCTTTCCGGGCCTCAAAGTCTGCGCGCCGGCGACTCCCGCGGATGCCAAGGGCCTGATCAAAGCCGCCATCCGCGACAACGATCCCGTCTATGTGATGGAAAATACCATTCTCTATGGCATGACCGGCGAAGTTCCCGATCCGGCAGATGGAGACTTCGTCGTCCCGCTCGGGCTTGCGGATATCAAGCGCGAGGGCTCTGACGTCTCACTCATTGCCCACGGCCGCTCGGTCATTCATGCCCTTGCCGCGGCGGAAACACTCCAGAGCGAGCACGGCATCAACGCCGAGGTGCTCGATCTCCGTTCGATCCGCCCCTTGGATCAAGAAGCGATCCTCAAATCCGTGATGAAAACCAACCGCGTCGTCCTCGTCGATGAATCCAAACCCTTCGGCGGTGTTTCCGCAATGGTGGCGATGCTCATCCAAGACCACGCGTTTGACTATCTGGATGCACCGATTAAACGCGTTTGCTCCATTGACGCTCCTGCAATTTATTCACCGCACATTGAGCATGAACAACTTCCAAATCCCAAGCGGATCGTGGATAAGGTCCTCAGCATCGCATGACCGCTGACATGGTAAGCGTTCAAATGCAGGCTTACACTATCCATGATCCTTCCACAAAGCGTCTTTTTGATTGCCAATCCCCGCGGTGTTCCTAGCATTCGCGATATGTTTCTTCGTATGACAATTCTTCTCGCTGCGTCGATCATGGCTCTGAGCCTGACTTCCTGCTGCTGCCTCTAAAAATCCACAAAACACGTCTCAACGCCTCCATCCCCATGAAAAACCTCGTTCTTCTCGCCTCCCTTCTCGCCCTTTCCCTCGGTTCCTCCTCCTGCTGCTCGATGTTCGGCTTGCCAGCAACGGGTGCCGGTTTCACCACCGAGACCCGCCAAGTCAAAACCTGCCACACTGACACCATCACCGAGCAAGTCTGGGTCGGCGGCAGCGCGAAAAGCGGCGGCATGTATCAAACCGTCGAAAAGACGGTGCCCCGTTACAAGACCGTGACCAAAAAGGTCCGCGTCCCCTGCGGGGCCTGCACCCGCTATTACTGCCCGAAAAAGGACTGCTGCGGCAGCACCTCACGCGCAACCATGCTCATGGCTAGCGCGCAAGGGTCCTCAGGCAGCCCAAACCTCGGCCTGATCCCGACGATGAAAGTCCTTCCTCTCGATACCAAGGGGACTACTCCTTGACCTAATTTTCGCGTCTTATTTTCAAGCGCGGAGGAGACATGATCTCCCCGCGCTTTTTCGTTTCCCATTCTCTCGCTAAAAAGGCTGGAACTGCCCGGCATTTCTACCATCCTCTCCCGACTCCACTTTTTCCTATCAAAAAAATGTCTGTGAACATCGATATGCCTAAACTCTCGGACACCATGACCGAGGGAACTCTCCTCAAATGGCACAAACAAGTCGGCGACACCGTCGAAATCGGCGACATCCTCGCCGAAGTGGAGACCGACAAGGCGACCATGGAAATGGAAGCTTTTGACGACGGAGTGATCACGGAAATCCGGGTGCAGGAGGGAGAAAAGGCCGCTATTGGATCCATTCTCGCGGTGCTGAACGGTGGAGATGAGGCAGCAGCTTCGGCACCGAAGCCCGCAGCCTCCACCGAAACCAAAAAGGCGCCCGCTCCGGAACAAGCACCCGAAAAATCCGCGGCCGAGTCAGCCCGGCCACCCGCACCCACCACCGGGGAGCGGATCAAATCCTCGCCGCTCGCCCGCAAGGTCGCCGCCGACCTCGGAGTGAATCTCAGCGACATTTCAGGTACTGGCCCCGCCGGTCGGATCGTGAAAGCGGACGTCGAATCCGCCGCCAGCGCACCCACCCAAAAAACCACCGCCCCATCGGCCGACGCCTCAGCCGCCGCCGCACTTGCTGCTTCGGTTAAATCAAAGGCCGCACCAGCGCCCGCTCCAACCCCCACCCAAGCCCTAATGCCCACGGCCAAAGAGGGCGACGAGCTGATTCCACTCAGCTCGATGCGCAAAATCATCGCTTCCCGCCTGCTCCTTTCCAAGACCACCATCCCCCACTTCTACCTCCACCTCGAAGTGGACGCGGCACCCCTCATGGCGCTCCGCAAACAAGTCAACGACCAGGCGGAGAAAACCCACGGCAATAAATATTCCGTCAACGATTTCATTCTCAAGGCCGTCATCAACGCCACCGAGGCCGTTCCCGCTGTGAACGCCTCCTTCGCCGGAGACCACATCGTTAAATTCAAGCACGTCGGGCTGTCCGTTGCGATCGCAGTCGAGGACGGCTTGGTCACTCCGGTCATCAAACAAGCCGAGAGCAAATCGCTACTCGCCATTTCCCGCGCGGTGAAAGATTTCGCAATCCGGGCCAAGGACCGAAAACTCAAACCCGATGAGTTCGACGGCGGCACCATCACCGTCTCGAACCTCGGTGCCTGGGGCATCGAATCCTTCGACGCCATCGTCAACCCACCTCAGGCAGCAATTCTATCAGTAGGAGCCGCCATCGAGAAACCCGTCGTCAAGAACGGCCAGATCGTTCCCGGCTTGAGGATGAACCTCGGGCTTTCCTGTGACCACCGCGTGGTCGATGGAGCCGTCGCAGCCCAGTTCCTCGCGGAAATCAAAAAACTCGTCGAACAGCCTGCGCTGATGCTCCTATAACCGCGGACTGAGACATTCCGCCTCGAAGGCTCAAGATGCATCTCCCAAACCCCTCAGCACCCGCTGGGGGGCTTTTTTCGGTAGCGTGGCCAGCCTCAAGTGAGGCACCATCCACAAAAAGCAGATTTCTAACACGCCAGTATCTTCTCTTGATGAATTCTTCATTTTTGACCTTATAAGATCATCTTCTTCATAGTGTGAACAAGTTGAGAAAACGCTTGTTCCCCAGTGAAACAAGCGAGTTCCACGAGAATAATAAGGTGGGCAGGAAGCGGCGTATCCTCGGAACGGATTCTTGGTTTTGCTGTTTTTCGAAAATACCACCCATCCGTTCGGAAGTTATCCACATCCTTATCACAGCTTCTTCGGGCTAGTGCATTTAAGCGCCACCGCCGGCCGCGCAGATAGGGCGGCATCACCGGGGCCGCCGGACACAAAGATGAGAAAGTGCGGTCCGGAAAAAAGCCGGAACGACCACATCGGGCTTTTTCGTTTCCCTTTAGCCGCGCTCCCGGCGGTAGCACCCCACCTGGCAAGGAGGACCTCGCACGGCAGCGCGAGCTTGCCGTTTCCGCCGTCACGCAACATCTTCCGCCCAGGATGCGAACCAAGATACGGCAAGCGGTGATCACCGGCGGCGAGGGCACCCTCGCCCAAGCCGTGGCGCAGGCATTGCAAGATCCCGCTTGGGAAATTCTCGCCCCAAGCCGGACTGCACTCGACCTCCGCGACCAGCACGCAATCTCCCGCTATTTTCACCAACACCAACCCGAACTGCTCGTGTGCGCAGCGGGAATCATCAAAGACGCACCCATCACCAAGACCACGGAACAGGACTGGGACGAGGTGTTTGCGGTAAATTTCACCGCCGCGGTCGCTTGTGCCCGTGCGGCTTTGCCCGGGATGATCGCACAGGGATGCGGGCACATCATTTTCATCTCCAGCTTCTCCGCCCTGCACCCCCCAGCCGGTCAACTCGCGTATGCTACGGCCAAGGCGGCACTCCTTGGGTTGATGGCGGAGCTCGCGACTCACCATGGACCGGATAACATCCGGGTAAATTGCATCCTACCGGGTTTTCTGGAAACACGCATGACCGCCGAGGTGTCCACGCGGCGCCGCCAAGAGATCCTCGCCGCCCACGCCCTGCAGCGCTACAACACCGTGGCGGCGGTGGGAAAATTCATCCGCCATCTTCATCATGAGCTGCCACACACCTCAGGCCAGGTTTTCCAACTCGACAGCCGGGCGGGATGAATTAGGGTGAATCCCCCCACGGGGATTTATGGCGATACAAGGTGAAGAACTGGCTCTGGCATGCGCGAAGGCGGCCGATGAAATCAAAGCGGAATCAATCCGGGTGTGGGACATGCGCGGCGTTTCCGCGCTGACTGACTACATGGTGGTGTGCTCGGGATCCTCAATGCCCCAGTTGCGGGCGGTGCTCCGCGAGGTGGCGGGTAAGGTGGATGAACTCCACGGCGTCAGGCCGAACGCAACCGAAGGCAAGGCGGACACCCGCTGGGTGGTGCTGGATTACATCGACGTGATGGTCCACGTGATGCACGACGAACTGCGGGATTATTACGGCTTGGAAGACCTTTGGAAGGACGCGAAGGAAGTCATTTGGCAAACGGCGGCCGAACCGTAAGCTGACTGGGAGCAGGTGGTTTTTCGGAATAGAAAAAGGATCCGAGCCTCCCACTAAAGCCGATGAGTGAATTTGCCGATTTAGTGGATGCCCATTACCAAGCGTTGTTTCGCTTTGGCATGTCACTGACGCGGAATGTCGATCGGTCCTCGGATCTGGTGCAGGAAACCTTCTGTATCTGGGCGGCGAAAAACGAGCAGCTGCGGGACCGATCAAAAGCGAAAACCTGGCTGTTCACCACGCTGCACCGCGAGTTTCTCAACCAACGCCGCCGCGCCGCGAAATTCTCAGACGAACCGCTCGACGAGCAGACCGAAGAGGCCTCGTTGCCATCTCAGGATGATGCGGAACGTCAGATGGACGGCCAGCGGGCACTGGAATTACTCGGCGCGCTGGATGAGACTTATCGCTCGCCCATGGCGCTTTTTTACCTACAACAACACAGCTACAAGGAGATCGCGGAAATTTTGGATATCCCAATCGGCACGGTCATGTCGCGGCTTTCGCGCGGCAAGGAATTGCTCCGACGGCGAATGACCGCGGAGCCATCGAGTGCGCCGAAAAACATCCTTCATCTCGAACCGGGAGGCATCAAGCACCACCATGGATAACGAAGAAGCACGAATGATTTTACGCAGTTTCCGCCCGGATGGCGCGGATGTGAACGATCCATGTTTCGCCGAAGCGCTCAAGCTGGCGGTGGAAAATCGCGAGCTGGGCGAGTGGCTGGCCAACGAACGCGCCTTCGACGCCGCATTCGCGCAGGCACTCGGCAACGTGGATCTGCCTGAAACCTTGCGACACGACATCATGGCCTGCTTGGCGGGCGAACGCGCGGATTTCCCGCAGGCGGCGGATCCTCTCGATGCGTCTCTGCTTGCCGCGTTGGCGACCATCCAAGTGCCGCCCTCGCTGCGCACCGCAGTGCTCACCGCGATGGACCGCACCGCGGCCCCGGAGCCGCCGAAAATCTCGGTTTTCCGCCGTGCGGCGATACCGCTGACGGCGGCGGCCGGGATCGCCCTCGCGGTCCTAATCACCCGGCCGGAAGATGGACCGGAGCCGGTGTCAAGAATCCCCGCGCTGCCGATTTCTGCGGTGCAGGCGGGTTTCCTCAGCACCTACGAGTCACCATCGTTCCAACTCGACGAGAGACGCAACGACCCGAAGCAACTGGTCCAGTCGCTCAGGACGCGGGAATTGCCGTGCCCCGGTAAGCACCTTCCGGCCGGTTTGCGCGGGGTGGAGGGCATCGGCTGCCGCGAGCTCATCATTGATGGAAAACGCGGGTCATTGGTCTGCTTCGACTTGCGCAATCAAGGCGTCGTCCACATGGTGATTTTCCGGAAGGAAGACGTGAGCTGCCGGTTGCCGTCGATGGACCAGCCGAAGTTCTCGCAGGTGAAAGAATGGGCGACGGCGCGCTGGTGCGACGGTGACAAAGTGTTTCTCGTCCTGAGCCGCACGGAAGCGAAGACGCTGGAGGAATTGTTCTGAGCGGGAATCCGGCTTTTCCAAAGTGCCGCCCACACTTACCGCGTCAGCGGGAAAAATGCTCCCAGCCGCCCGCCAGCACTGGCCCGGTCCCCGGAGCGGTCATTTCTCCAATGACATTTAAGGGCAGCTCCGGAAATTTCCCTCTCCACGCGGGCAGCAACGCCGCAACTTTCGTTGGATTCATCGTGAAGAGGATTTCATAATCCTCACCATCCCCCAAGGCTTCCGCCACGCTGCTGCCGGGATTGCGCGGCAGGGCGCTCTCGTCGAGCGAGAATCCGCAGGCTGAGGCCGTCGCCAAGCGCGGCAAATCCTTCGCCAAACCGTCGGAAATGTCCATCATCGCAGTCGGCTTGTGGTTGGAAACCAACCAGTTTGTTTGTTCTAGCCGTGGGGTGAAATTAAGGTGCTTGCCATGGATTGATCCGCCGAGGTTGCCGGTGACCAGCAGGAGGTCGCCGGGTTCCGCGGTGGAGCGCAGGGCGACCTCATTGCGGGCCACGCTGCCGGTAGCGGCGATGGAGATGACGGCGGCGGATCCGGCTGGGACGCTGGAAGTCTCGCCGCCGGCCAGGGTGCCACCGAATTTTTCCAAACAGGCACCGATTCCACGGTAAAGCTCCTCCACCCAGGCAACAGCGGTTTCAGGAGCCAGCGCGAGGGTGACGAGGAAGTGACCGGGCTGGCCTCCCATGGCAGCAAAGTCCGAGATCACGCGCGCGGCCGCTTTCCACCCAACCGAGTGGGCGGGGGCACTCGGCAGGAAATGAATGTGCTCCACCAGCGCATCGGTCTTGAGCAGCAGCAGCGTGGCGGAGTGCGGGCCGGGGTCCACCACCGCACAGTCGTCGCCGGGACCTGCGGCGGGATCCGGGTCGCGCGGGACCAGCCCGACGATGCGGTGGATGAGGGCGTCCTCGCCGATGTCGCGGAGAGTTTTCACAGTGAGGCTTCGAGCGGGATGTTCCAGTGACGGGCAGCGAGCTGGACGAGTACGGTCGCGCCATTGAATAACAAATGCACGGCAATAGGTGCCCACAAGGAGCCGGTTTTTTCGTAGAGCACCACCAGCACGCAACCGAAGACGAACAAGGGCAAAAGCGCGGCGAGGCTGCCATGGGCGGCGGCAAAGATGAGCGCGGAACAAACCATCGCCACCCACGGGCCCGCAAATTTCTTGGCGGCGGGATAGAGATAGCCGCGAAAGACGATCTCCTCACAAAGCGGGGCGGCGATGACCGCCGCAAAGGCCATGAGCCCCAGAACCACCGGATCGGTCGCCTTTTGCAACAGCCTCACGGTGTCCTGCACCGGCTCGACGCCGATCGATTCCAGCCACTCCATGTAGCCGCCGACTTGAAGGATTCCGAAAAACAGCCACATCCCGACCACCGTGGCGGGCGCGATAAGAAAGCCCCAGCGCCAGCCGGGCCACCTCAAGCCCAGCCACTCGACTGGCCCGACCCGCCGGATGACGAAGGCCAGGGCGACCCCCGCCATGACGAATTGAAAGACGATGGAAGCGAGCAGCGCCGCCGGCGTGAGCTGCATCTCGGAGGCTGCGGTCATTCGCAGCGAGGGGACGACGAGACCGAGAAAGACGAAAAAGATGAATCCGAGACCGACCAAATCAAGCGGTCCGTAAAACCACACCGGCACCCGTCCGGCTGGGAGCTCGGGCGGGAGCGACGGCGGCCCGGACGGAGATCGATAGGGCGCGGACTCGTCTGCTGGGACGGGTAACCCGTCATCCGCAGCCGCTCTCGAGGCGGGCGATCTCCGCAACAAGCCGCGCGCCAAAGCCACAACGAAGAATAAAACGAATGCGATGCTGAAGGTGCCGATGATGGCGGTTTCCGTGGGATCTGGCATGGTGGAGGGGCGACGGGGAACCCTGCGACGATCTGCCGCGGCTGCCAACGGCTAATTCCGCGAGCCGTTGATCAAGGTTTTGCCGGGCTCTCGGCTCAGCACTCCTTGTTATCTCGCTTGGGTGGGATTTTCAGCGGTCCGCCTGGTTGCGCATGAAATCCGCGACCTGGGCGAAAAACGGATCGAGAAATCCGCGGGCGGCGGGTGGCACGCCAGTTTCTTCCATCGCGGCCGTCATGATCTCCAGCCAGCGGTCGCGCTCGGCGACGCCGATCTTGAAGGTGATGTGGCGCATCCGAAGCCGCGGGTGGCCGCGGGTTTCCAGGTAGCGGGTCGAGGCTCCCAAGCGAAACAACAGAAACTCCGCCAAACGGCTTTCCGAGCCCTCCCAATCGTCAGCGGGATACATCGGACCGATGATTTCATCCTCCCGGACGCGCCGGTAAAATGCCGCGACCATCCGCCGGATCCCATCCTCGCCACAAGCTGCCACCACATCCGCCTCGCTCATGCGGCGACTGATCCCGCTTTCCGGGTCCGGCGGCAAGTCTCGTTTTAAAAAATGCGGCCAAACGCTGGTGTTGAAGTTCATCCCATGGGGGATGGCCGCGGAGGGTAAATCATTCGCCTTGAAAATACTTTTCCAACAGGTCTAGGCTTTCCGCGCATTGATGATTTATGAGCGACCTTCCCGAAACTGCCGGCTTCGTAGCGCCCGAACCCGCTGAACTTGCGCCACTTTTCCCCGGCTACGAGATCCAAGGGCTTATCGCCACCGGCGGCATGGGGGCCGTCTATCTGGCCGTGCAGAAATCCCTGGACCGCGAGGTTGCGCTGAAAATTCTGCCTATGGAATTCAGCTCCGACGCGGCGTTTTGCGCGGGTTTCGAGGCGGAAGCCAAGGCCATGGGTCGCCTGAACCATCCCAATCTCATCGGCGTTTATGATTTTGGCGAAGCCAACGGCATGCTTTACATCATCATGGAGTATGTCCCGGGAGAGTCGCTCTATCACGCGGCTTATGGCACGAGGATCGATCCCGGTGAAGTCATCCGCCTCGTCACCGCCATCTGCAACGGCCTCGCCCATGCTCACGCAAACGGCATCATCCACCGCGACATCAAGCCATCCAACATTCTGCTGGATATCAACGCGCAGCCGAAAATCGGCGATTTTGGCCTCGCCCGCCCGATCGAACGGAAAATCGAAGAAGGCGAGGAAATCTTTGGCACACCTCACTACACCGCCCCGGAAGTGGTAAATTCACCCCAGTCGGTGGATTACCGCGCGGATATTTTTTCGGTCGGCGTGCTGCTTCACGAACTGTTGACCGCCAAGCTCCCCGCGGATGATCCGCGGCCGCCCTCGCTCATCGCCCGCTGCGACTTGCGTTTTGACGCCATCGTCCGCCGCGCCACCCAGCCGCTGCCCGCCGCCCGTTACTCAAGTGCCGCTGAAATCACCAAAGAACTACAGGCCATCGCCGCGTCTACCGTGAGGACAGGCCCCCACGCGCCTGGCGGTCCCACTGCCCGTGGGGCTGCCGTTCCTCGTCGTCCGGGTAGCCGTCCCGTCGTCTCCGTTCGGAAAAAATCTTCAAACTCGGCGCTGATTCTCTTTCTACTCCTTGCCGCCGTGGCTGGAGTCGCCGCAATGTATTATTACAAAGATGCGCTGACAACCATCGCACTCCCGCCCGTGGTGCCCCAAGCGAAAATCTTGGAACCTCGTGATCCTACGTCGGACAACCAAGTCGAAAATCTCTTACCGGCAGACCGCAGTTCCCCGCCCGCAGAGGAGCTTCCGTCACCCGCCGAAGCTAGCCCTCCTGAGGAAGCACCACCCACCGCCGTTTCCACCGAGCCGAAGTATGATGTGCAAGCCCTCTACGACCGTGCCCGGATAATCATGCAGGACCGTGCGCAGCCTGCTATCAGAACCTACGAATCGAATCTTAAAGCCAATTTCGCTGACTTCGAAAGATCACTTCTGCGCCAGCCACGCCGCGTGACCCAGAGGGTGGACACCCCCCTTGAGGCGATCATCGCGGAGTGGCGCGCAGAAGGTGAAAAAGTTCCGGCCCGCCTTGGACGACGCCTCGCTGCTATTCCTGAGATCGAAGCCAGCCACCGCGCACATTACCAAAGACAGATCGGCATTGAAGACACGTTCAACGAAGCCCTGATCCAGCTCTCAGCGACTTACATACTCGGTTTGCAAAAACAAATCGAACGTCTCGAAAGCGAAGATGACCCCGTCGCGATCACCTTGATTGGAGACGAGATCAAACGCACCCGGAATGACCGCGGCTATTTCCCGAAACTCATCCTCGGGTCGAGGGATTAAAACCACGCCCGAGAGTTTCCCCGCCTCCGCCATTCTTCCACTGGCGGACCTGCCATTCCTGTCCAATCCTCCGCCGTGCCCAAAGTCGATCCGCAGAAGCCCGCACCACTCAGTCTCCCGCCAGCCATCGTCCTCCGGGGCTGCCGGCAACACAATCTTCAAGGCTTCGACCTCGAGATTCCGCTCGGGAAACTGACCGTCGTCACCGGCCCCTCCGGCTCCGGGAAATCGTCGCTCGCCTTCCACACGCTCTACGCCGAGGGCCAGCGCCGCTACGTTGAGACCTTCTCACCCTACGTCCGGCAGTTCTTCGACCGCATGGACAAACCCGCCGTCGATCACATTGAAGGCATCCCGCCCGCCATCGCCATCGAGCAAAAAAACCACGTCCGCACCACCCGCTCCACCGTCGGCACGCTCACCGAGATCAACGACTACCTCAAGCTCCTCTTCGCCCGTCTCGCCATCGGCTACGATCCGCACACCGGCGAGACGATCCAGCCGGACTCCCCCGAATCCGCCGCCGCCTGGGCCACCGAAAATCTCTCCGGCCAGCCCGTCCTCGTCACCTTCCCGATCCCGGTTCCCCCCGACTCCAAGACCGAAGAAATCTTCCCCTTCCTCAACGCCCAAGGCTACCTCCGCATCCTCCTCGACGGCCAAATCATCCGCACCGACGAGCCGCTGAAATCCCAGACCCCAAATTTTAAATCCACCCTCCACGTTGTCCAGGATCGCGTCACCCTCACCCCGGAAAACCACCCCCGCCTCCTCGAAGCCCTCGAAGCCGCCTTCACCCTCGGCAAAGGCCACGCCACCGTCTCTCTTCCTCCAAACTCCAAACAGAAAACAGAAAACTCTCGGGCATTCAGCACGAGCTGGACCAACCCCAAAACCGGCTTCACCCTCCGCCCGCCCACCCCCGGCCTCTTCTCCTTCAACAGCCCTCTCGGCGCCTGCCCGCAATGCCGCGGGTTCGGACGCGTCATCGGCATCGACTTGGAAAAAGCCGTCCCCGACAAATCCCTCTCCATCGCCCAAGGTGCCATCAAACCCTTCCAAGGCGAGCGCGGCGACGAATGCCAGCGCGACTTAGTTAGAAATTGCAGGGAGCGCGACATCGACATCAAAACCCCCTTCGAGGACCTATCCGCAGACGAGCAGGAATGGATCTACTACGGAGATAGTAAATCCACTAACATCTCCCCGGAGGAGCTCGAAGACCTCTGGCAGTCCGGACAATGGTATGGCGTCAAAGGCTTTTTCGACTGGATGGAAACCAAGGCCTACAAGATGCACGTCCGCATCTTCCTTTCCCGCTACCGCTCCTACACCACCTGCGGCACCTGCCGCGGCAAGCGCCTCCAGCCAGAAACCCTCTGCTTCAAAGTCAGCGGAAAAACCCTCCCCGAACTCTGGTCCCTCTCCATCTCCGACCTCCTCCCCTGGTTTTCCGCGCTCATCACCCAAACCGGCACTTCCACCGACCCCACCCTCAAGCTCGTCCTCACCGAGATCACCTCCCGCCTCAGCTACCTCGACCAAGTCGGCCTCGGCTACCTCACCCTCGACCGCACCACCCGCACCCTATCAGGTGGCGAAGTCGAGCGTGTCAACCTCACCACCTGCCTAGGCGCCGCCCTCACCGGCACCCTCTTCGTCCTCGACGAGCCCACCGTCGGCCTGCACCCGCGCGACATCGACCGCCTCGTCGGCGTCATGCACGGCCTCCGCGACAAGGGCAACACCCTCGTCGTCGTCGAACACGAGCAAACCGTCATGCAAGCGGCCGACCACCTCGTGGATATCGGCCCCGGCGCAGGCTCCCACGGCGGCACGCTGATCTATCAGGGCCCCCCTTCAAGGAGTGTGGGCGTCTCGCCCACGCGGAAAAAATCCCAAATCCCAAATCCCCCATCTGAAATCGGCACTCTTCCTTGGCTCACCGGAGAAAAATCCATCGCCATCCCCGCCACCCGCCGCAAGCCCAGCAAAAAACTCCTCACCATCCGCGGAGCCACCCGCCACAACCTCAAAAAACTCGACGTTGATCTGCCGCTCGGCCTCTTCGCCGTCCTCACCGGCGTTTCCGGCTCCGGGAAATCCACCTTCGCTCACGACGTTCTCTATCTGAATCTCGCCCGCAAGCTCGGTCAGGAAGCCGAAGGCGACGCAGCGCCCATCAAGGAGCTCAAAGGCTCCCAGCACCTCAGCGGCGTTGAACTTGTCGATCAAACCGCCGTCGCCCGCACCCCACGCTCCACCCCCGCGGTCTTCCTCGGTGCCTTCGATCCCATCCGCCAGCTTTTCTGTGAGACCGACGCCGGCAAATCCGCCGCCCTCAAGCCCGGATTCTTCTCCTTCAACTCCGGCGACGGACGCTGCGACCGCTGCGCCGGCAACGGCTTCGAGAAAGTGGAAATGCAGTTTCTCTCCGACCTCTACGTCACCTGTCCCGACTGCAACGGCAAGCGTTACAAATCCTCCACCCTCGACTACACCTACCACGGAAAATCCATCGCCGAAATCCTCGACCTAACGGTCGTCGATGCGATCGAGTTCTACTCAAGGAGCGTGGGCGTCTCGCCCACGAGTCTCAAGCGCCATACCCAGGTCATCAAATTCCTAGCCCCCCTCGTCGAGGTCGGCCTCGGCTACCTCAAGCTCGGCCAGCCCCTCAACACCCTCTCCGGCGGCGAGGCGCAGCGCCTCAAACTCTGCCAGCTTCTAAGTAGCACAGGCGTCCCGCCTGTCTCGGAAAACGGGCGTCCCGCCTGTTCGAAGCTCCTCATCCTCGACGAGCCCACCACCGGCCTCCACTTCTCCGACATCGAAAACCTCCTAAGCGTCTTCCAAAAGCTCGTCGATTCCGGCCACTCCCTGTTAGTCATCGAGCACAACCTCGATGTCATCAAATCCGCCGACTGGATCCTCGACCTCGGCCCAGAAGCCGGCCAGCACGGCGGCCAGTTAGTCGCCCAAGGCCCGCCCGAACAAGTCGCAAAACTCGACACCCCCACCGCCCGTTTCCTCCAGCCACTCGTGGCTGGAGCTGTGGCTGTGGCTGGGGCGTCTCGCCCCAGGCCGTTGCAGGAGCGTCTCGCTCCACCTCCATCTTCAAAATCCCCAATCCCCAATCTCCAATCTCCCTCTATCTCTTTAAAAGGCGCCCGCCACCACAACCTGAAAAACATCTCCCTCGACATTCCGCGCGACCAGCTCGTCGTCATCTCCGGCCTATCAGGATCCGGCAAATCCACCCTCGCCTTCGACATCCTCTTCGCCGAGGGCCAGCGCCGCTTCCTCGACTCCATGTCCGCCTACGCCCGCCAGTTCGCCGAGCAATTGGAGAAGCCGGAAATCGACCAGCTCCACGGCCTGCCGCCCACCGTCGCCATCGAGCAGCGCGTCTCGCAGGGCGGCGGGAAATCCACTGTCGCCACCGTCACCGAGCTTTGGAATTTCATCCGCCTCCTCTACTCCAAGCTCGGCACCCTCTACTGCCCCGACTGCCAGGTCCCCGTCGAACGCCAGTCTCTATCCGCCATCGAGAACACCATCCGCATCCACCTCAAAAAAGGCCCGGTCACCCTGTTAGCCCCGATCATCCGTGGGAAAAAGGGCTACCACAACGAGATCGCCGAGTGGGCGCTCAAGCAAGGGTTCACCCGACTGTTAGTCGATAAGCAATTCAAGGACGCCGAAGGTTTCACCCGCCTCGAACGTTTCAAAGAGCACGACATCGATGTGGTGGTTGCAGAAGTGCCGAGTGATGAGTCAGCAGTGATCAGTGGAAGAGGTGAGAAAAAATCTTCACTGTTCACTTCTTCCTCTTCTCTGATCACCGATCACTGCTCACTCGGCACTCAAGTCTCCCGTGCGTTGGAGATCGGCAAAGGCCTGATCAAACTCTTCACCGCCGACAAGAAATTCACTCTCCTCTCCACGAAATCCAGTTGCCCTTGCTGCAACCAATCCTTCGAAGAGCTCGACCCGCGCCTCTTCTCCTTCAACTCGCCGCACGGCTGGTGTCTGGAATGCCGCGGCCACGGCCGCGTCCCGAAGCGCCGCCAATACCTCGACACCTCGCGCTTCGACTCCGTGTTAGAAGCCGAGCTCGACGCCGACCGCGCCATCGAGCGCATGGACGACGTCGAGCTCGTCGAGTGCCCCGCCTGCCACGGCTCCCGCCTCAACCCGGTCGCCTCCGCTGTAAGACTAAGTGGTAGCGGCGTCTCACCCAAAAGTAGCGTGGGCCTCCCGCCCCAGCCCGGTCCAAAAAGTGGCGTGGGCGTCCCGCCCCAGTCAGATCCAAAAAGTGGCTTGGGCGTCCCGCCCCAGTCCGATCTAAAAAGTGGCTTGGGCGTCTCGCCCCAGTCCGTTGCAGGAGCGTCTCGCTCCTCTTCATCTTCCACCACCACCCCCATCGCCGCCCTCGGCCACCTCTCCATCGACGCCGCCTCCACCCATTTCTCCAAACTCAAATTCACCGAAGACCGGTCCAACCTCATCGCCCGCGACATCCTCCCCGAGATCCGCCAGCGGCTTTCCTTCCTCCAGGAAGTCGGGCTCGGCTACCTCCAGCTTGACCGTTCCGGCAACACCCTATCAGGTGGCGAGTCCCAGCGCATCCGCCTCGCCGCCCAGCTCGGCTCTAATCTCCGCGGCGTCCTCTACGTCCTCGACGAGCCGACCATCGGCCTCCATCCGCGCGACAACGCCGCCCTCCTCAAAACCCTCGTCGCCCTCCGCGACCAAGGGAATTCCCTCATCATCGTCGAACACGACGAGGACACCATCGCTGCGGCGGACCACCTCATCGACCTCGGTCCCGGAGCGGGGCGTCTCGGCGGCGAAATCGTCTATCAGGGCAAGCCACCCTCAAGGAGCGTGGGCGTCTCGCCCACCCGTCCAAAATCTTTAAAATCTTCAAAGTTAGACGTTCAGCGTTCAACGTCCGATGCTCACCCCACTTCCGAGTCTTTCTCTCCAACTTCAATGTTCGACGTTAAGCGTTCGACGTTCGATGTTCACTCTTCCCCCACCTACCGCGCCCTCACCGCCGTCATCCACCACCCCATCCGCGGCTCGCGGCGCCCGGTGGGAAAAAACCACCCGTTTCTAACGCTATCCGATTGCCGTGCGAACAACCTGAAAAACGTCGATGCCGCCATCCCTCTCGGCCGCCTCACCGTGCTAACAGGCATTTCCGGCTCCGGGAAATCCTCGCTCATGCATTCGTGCATCGCCGCGCTCTTCAAGAACGAGGCCAAGACCACGAAGATCAAGAAATCCAATCTCCCGTTTGGGAAAACCAGCGGCGAGAAGCAGATCAAAGCCTGCTACGAGGTCGATCAATCGCCCATCGGCAAGACCTCGCGGTCGTGCCCGGCGACTTATGTTAAAGTCTTCGATCACATCCGCGCGCTCTACGCCCAGCTACCGGAGGCCCGCATGCGTGGTTTCGATGTCTCCCGCTTTTCCTTCAACACCGAGGGCGGGCGCTGCCCCGAGTGCAAGGGCAATGGCAGGGTGAAGTTAGAAATGGATTTCCTTCCGTCCACCTGGGTCCATTGCGAGTCCTGCAACGGCCAGCGCTACAACCCCGCAACGCTGGAGGTCACCTTCCGCCAGAAGAACATCGGCCAGGTCCTCACCATGACCATCGACGAGGCCGCCGCCTTCTTCGAGTCGCAGCCGCGCATCGCCCATCCGCTCAAGCTCATGGCGGACACCGGTCTCGGTTATCTCCAGCTCGGCCAGCCATCGCCCACCCTATCGGGCGGCGAGGCGCAGCGCATCAAGCTTGTCTCCGAGCTCGTCAAAGGCCGCGGCACCAAGGCCACCCTCAACAACGCGCATTTCCTAACACGCAATCTCTATCTCATCGAGGAGCCCACCGTCGGCCTGCACCTCGAAGACGTCCAGCGCCTCATCGACGTCCTCCACCGCCTCGCGGACGAAGGGCACACCGTCGTCGTCATCGAGCACCACATGGCCGTCGCCGCCGAGGCCGACTGGA
>JBBEEL010000090.1:0-19228 GCA_040880785.1 Akkermansiaceae bacterium
CAAACATCGCGGCGAAGGAAGCGATGAAGTCGATCTGGCTGACCAGCGCGTCCGAGACGCCGGATTTGATTTTCGCCGGCCAGCGGACGATGAAGGGCACGCGGGTGCCGCCCTCATAGATTTGGTATTTTCCACCGCGGTAGGGGCCGGAACCGTCGTGGCCCTGATCGACTTCCCCGGTCGAGGTGTGAACCTTGGTGCCATCGTCGTAACCATCGTCATAGACCGGACCGTTGTCGCTGGAGAAGATGACGAGGGTGTTTTCTGCCAGGCCTTGTTCGTCGAGGGTCTTGAGGAGTTCGCCGACGGCCCAGTCGAAATGGACCATGGCATCCCCGCGGTGGCCGAGGCCGGTCTTGCCCTGGAAGCGCGGATGCGGTGCGCGCGGAACGTGGATGTCCTGGGCTGCATAGAAGAGGAAGAACGGTTTGGTTTTGTCGCGTTTCTCCAACCATGTTTTCGAACGCTTGACGAATTCATCGGTTATGGTTTCGTCGTTCCAGAGGGCTGCCTTGCCGCCCCATTGGCTGCCGATGCGGCCGATGCCGTTGATGACGGAGTTGTTATGGTTGTGGGTGCTTTTGTAATAGGTCATCGCTTCCGGGTTTTTCCGGCCGTCCGGATAGATGGTGGCCTTGATGCCGTCCGGTTTGCTGCCGACGAAGAGCGGGTCGGCCGGGTCGAGATTGAGCACGCGGTGGCCATCGAGATAGACTCAGGGGACGCGGTCGTTGGTGGAGGGCAGCAGGAAGCTGTAGTCGAAGCCGATTTCCAAAGGGCCGGGTTTCACCTCGCCATTCCAATCGACCTCCCCGTCTTCGGCGCCGAGGCCAAGGTGCCATTTGCCAACGACGGCGGTCTGATAGCCGGCTTTTTTGAAAACCTGTGGCAGCGTGAGTTTGTCGAGCGGGATCGTCAGGCGGGCATTGGGTGGGAGGATACGGATGCCGTGACGGAAACCGTGAATGCCGGTGAGCATCGAGAAGCGGGAAGGCGAGCAGGTGGCGGCGCTGCAATGGCCGTCGGTGAAGCGCAGTCCTTTGGCGGCGAGTTGGTCGATGTTGGGGGTTTGGATCTTTTGGGATCCTTGGACGCTGAGGTCTCCCCAACCGACGTCGTCGCCGTAGATGAGAAGGACATTGGGTTTTTCCGCAGCGCTTGTGGAGGCGGCGAGCAGGATGGAGGCGAGCAGTGAATAGTGGGATTTCATGAGAACTGGACTGAAGTGACGGGTGTCATACGGGAAGAGAGTGCTGAATTTATCGCGAATCGAAACTTTCCTGGGTGGGTTGTAATACGTTTTGATTCTAGGTCCGAGTTGATGCCATCGTGCACGCTGATATTATAGCGGATGACCGTATCGTCATTGATGGCACCGCCCGGCGAACAGATCAGCATGAACCCACCTTCGTTCTGAAAGCTGTAGTTGTATTGGAAAACCGAGCGCCGACACCAGTAATGATCACATTGCGGCTGCGCACTTTTCCTGTTCCGCGCTGGCAGATGCCATTGCGGTCGGTTTTCACCAGGTGGCAGTTTTCGATCAATAGGCCGTCGAAGTGGGAATCGTTCTTGCCCGTGGCTTCAAAAAAGATGCCGGAACCTTCATGGGATTTCCGCAGGTCGCCATTCACATCGCGCACGTGCAGACGCCGCAGGAAAACCCTCTGCATCCTGCCGATTCCATCGGCAAACACACGCACTCCGGTTCTCCACGGTGCCGGAGAGGAGCCCTGATTCGTCACGTGCAAGTCCGCCACTTCGATGAACGATTGGTTCTGAATCAATACCGTATCCCGCACCTTGCCCTCGCCATCGATACGCGGTGCGTCCCCATCGCCGTATCTGCCGATTAGGATCAGTTTGCCCTCACTGCCGGATCCCTTCGGTTTCAATTGCCCGCTCCACCGGCCGCCCGCCTTGAAAAGCACCTTGTCTCCGGGTTGGAGCGGCGTGTTGTTGACCTTCTCCAGGCTGCGCCATGGCTGCGCGGCTTCAGTTCCGGTTGCGGCATCATGTCCGGCGGCGGAATCCACATGATACACCGCGGACCAAGCCTGCGGTGCCATCAGGATGCAAAAAAATAACAGTTTGGTTTGCATGGCGGTGATCGCTGAAACGGCGGATGCGACGGGAGTGAGGCTGGATTTCAGGTGTTGCACGAGCTTGGTCTGTGGAAATCACTTGGGGCAGAGTATCCGGGCATCCAATCCTTCCGTGTCGCTTTGTTTGCCGATGCGGATCAGCAAGGTGGCATCCTTTTCCGATTGCCATTTTCCTGAGGGGAGGTTCAAAGCCAGCGTGGTTTCCGCGAAGGGCTGCAAAGCGGGTATCACGCCTTCGAGATGGATGTCTTTTGCTCCGTTCTGGCGGAAGCGCATGTGGAGCGGGACGGGGCTCGAGGCCGCCGGGCCGAAGTTGCCGACATTGATGCGTAGGGTTAGGCTTTCCCCCTCGTCACGCACGCAGGCCACCCGTGCGTCAGCGCTCAGCAGCGGCAGTGTTCGAGACGCATCAGGAGGAAGTGCATAGCTGTAAACCAGCCCTCCCTTTGCATCTTCCGCAAGAAGTTTCGCGGCGGCATGGATGTCAGTGATTCCGCAATCGGCGGCCTTGAAACTCATCACGAGTTCTCCGCCGGTGATGGTGGAGGAGAGAGGTTTAGCGCCTTGTCCAAAATCCACTTGGGATGGCGATCCGAAGCGGATGGAATCGGTCTTCACATCCTGTGGATTGAATCCGCTCTCCGAAGCGAGTGTCACGGTCAGCGTTTCGCCGGAGCCCGCGATCCGCATCGGACGGGGAATGGAAAGCGGAACGCCGATGGCTTTGGAGCTATGGTTATCCTTCGGCTTGTCCACCTCCTTCGCGTCGTCGATCACGGCGAAAAACATGTGGGTGGCACGGCCTTTTTCATCCTGAAGAACTCTCGGCCGCTCGATCTTGTGCCAGTCCTCAAGCGTCCCGTCATCATGGCGAAAAATTCCGGGAGCGTAAGCTATCCCTTGATCCCAATCCCACTTCACCCCATCGCGGGAGCGCAGATAGAACGCGGTGCGGCCGAACCAGTCGTTGACGATCAGATGATACTGCACGTCATCCTTCCAGATTACCGGATCCTCAAAGCGTGCCTCCTCCACGGGAGGATAGGTGCTTCTGTTGGAAACCATGCGGAATGGTAGGTGGCCGTCACGGCTGACCCACGTGAAACCCGTGCGCGAAAGCATGAGGATGCTGCCATCCTCGCGGCGCACGAAGGTGCAGTTGCTCAGGTCCACGCTCTCCCTGCCACGCGTGTCGAACTCCAGCTTGCCCCGCGTCCAAGGACCGTTGATGGAAGGGGCGCGATAGCAGGCGTTGATCACGTAGAGCACCCATGATCCGTCCTTGAGCTGGAACGCGTCCACGTTGTGGCCCTTGCCGATTTCCTCAGTCACCTTGTAGGGGCCGAGCGGATGATCTGCCACACTGTGAACGATAATCGAATTCGGCCATTCGAAGTGCCCCTTGGGAGAATCCTCGCGCCAGCGGCAGACGAAGTTGTGAAATTTCCCGTCCGGGCCTTTCACCACCGAGGTACACCAGTAGGAAAACTCCGCGTCCTCGATGCCGTTGTCCACGTCCCGCGGTTTCACCGCATCGACACCCCAGACGTCGGATCGCGGCTTGCCGACCCATGGCATGGGCAGGAAGCGATCGATGAAAGCTCCGCCCTTCACGAGGCCGGCGGGTATCTGATAAGTCGATTCGCCGTATTGCGCGGCGGCGGGGTGGATGAGAAGGCAGAGCGTGGCGGCAATGCGGAGTGAAGTCGGTATCATGAATTGTTACAGGAGTGAATCGATTCTGGTTTTCAGTAGATCGGAGTAGGTTTAGCGGAAAGGCTACGATTATTCCCAATCACGGGACAAGCTGTCCGCTATTTGGAATCTCACGATCCAGCATGAGCTCCACCACATCGGGAAATCCATTGCCGGTGAGTTCGTTGGTGGCAGTCAAAGTGACGCCATTCGCGTCCTGATCGCAGGAGATGTTTCCGCCGCCAAGAACACTCGCCGATAGAATGACCTGCTCCAGGGCGGGAAGCGTGAGCTTCTTCTCTGGCCCCCAATCCAACACATGGACGTAAATGCTTCGTTTGTGATAGGTGGTGCAATACCGCCGATCGAGCGGCTGCACTGGACCGGGCCGGGTGCCATAAATGCCCTTGCCATTGACGTCCAGCCAATCCCCGACCTGGCGCAGGGTCTGCACATGGCTCGGTGGAATGACACCGTCGCGATCGGGACCGACGTTCAACAGCACATTGCCACCCCGCCCGACGACATTGATCAGCATCTGGACGATTTGCTGCGGAGTCATGGGCTTCTGCTTGGTGTTATAGCCCCAGCTTGGGGTGTTGAGATTGAGGCATTTTTCCCAAGGACCTTCGATGATGGGGCCAAAAATCTCATGTCCGCCCTCGTCGCACTGGAAATCGCCTTCCCATCCGGACCGCGGATTGATCACCGCCTTCGGTTGGAGTTCGCGGACCATTTTGTTGAGCTTGACCGGCTCCCAGAACCAAGCCGCATCGGCATCGGTGCCTGTATGGGCAAGCCAGCCGCCGTCGTACCAGACGACGTCGATGGAGCCATAGTTCGACATCAGTTCTTTCATCTGGCCGTAGCCTTGCGCCTTCATGAGGGCGGCATCGTCAGGAAGCCCCTTGGGGTCGAAGTAACCGGGAAAACGCCAGTCCATCGGCGAGTAATACAAGCCAACCTTCAATCCGGCATTGCGGCAGCCATCCACGTATTCTCTCACGAGATCCCGCTTCGCCGCGCGCTTCATGCTGCAGAATCCCCCGTAGCTGGCGGGGCTGTCCCACAGCGCGAAACCATCGTGGTGCCTTGCGGTCAGGACCATGTATTTCATCCCCGCATCCTTGGCGGCTTGGGCCCACGCCCGGCCATCGAAGTGCTTGGGGGCGAATTCGTCGGCGAGCTTCGCATATGTATCAGCAGGGATTTTCTCGTTGTGCATCACCCATTCGCCGCGGGCGGGGATGGCGTAGAGTCCCCAATGGATGAACATGCCGAACTTCGCGTCAGTCCACCATTTCATATCTTCGTCAGACAGCTTGATTCTGGAGTCCTTGAGCGAGTCCTTGCTTTTGAAAACGACCGAACTCTTGAGTTTGGACGCCAGTTCGGCACCCTGCAGCGCTTCCTGTGCGACGGCGGGTCCGCAAAGAACCATCCCGGTGATGAAGAATGTGGTGAGTGATTTCATTGGATCATGTGTTGTGTTCATTGGAAATTGAGGCGTAGGAATCCGTTGCCAGCAAGCCCGGTGGAAGCATTGAGGCGGTAAGTGTGATATTCGTAATCGCCGGTGGCGGGCCAAGCCGTGGGCACGATGGCTGGTGAGACTTCCGTGACAGGCGATGTGAAGTTCTCAAGGTCGATCGAACCTTCCACGGTGTATGCGACGCCGTCCTTGTTGGCGGTGGATCCGCCGGTGAAATCGGCACCAGCGCGGGTGGCGAATGTGAGGATGAGGCAGAGTCCGATAGATGGAACGATAGCGATGCGCGTGTCCATATACCCGATGCTGGAGCCGTCCAGCGGATCACCGTTGAGCGCGAACTCGGCGATGTTGCTTGCGCCGTCTCCATCGGAATCGGCGGCTGGAGATGGATCGTTGCCGCTGGATGCGTCGAGACCCTTGGTGGCGGCCCATGTCAGGTAGGCGGGACTGGCGGCAACCTCGATACTGCCAATGCCGGTGATCGCGCCGCCCGAGTTGGAACTGTTATATACGCCCGCGGATTTGGATGCTCCGTCGATGATCAGCGCGGCGACGACATCGGTCCCGGAGGTTGGAAGATCGAGGACCGCCGGCGTGCCTGCGCTCGTGCCGATGGTCAGGGTGGACGTGTCCGCCAGTTTCGGACGCCGCAACCGCAAGGTGCCGGCTTCGACCGTGGTGTTGCCGGTGTAGGTGTTTTGGGCGGAGAGTTCCAAGGTTCCCGCGCCGGTCTTGACGAGGTTGCCCGAGGGAATGCTCTGCTTGACGACGCCGCTGATGAGAAGGTCGGTAGCCGCAGTGCCATCGGCCACGTTGAATACCAGGGTAGGGCTGCCGTAATCGGGTCGGATCATGATCCTGCTGGAGACTGTGGCAGTCGTCGCGCAAGCCAGGGAGTTGAACGCGGTGTTTCTCAAATTGATCTCCTCGCCTGAGATCGTGCCGCCGGTCATGTTGACAGTGGCGTCCTTGATGAAGCTGGTCGCGAGCGTGTTGTTGACCGTGCCGCCGACTATGTTGAGCGTGTCGATCTTCCTGCCTGTGGTGGTGCCGAAGCCGCCCCAGTTGGCACCGGCGACGCGCAGCGTGCCGCCGCTGTTCACCGTGACGGTGCCACGGACCGCGGTGTCGGAGGTCGATGACTCAAGCGAAAGCGTGCCGCCGTCGATGACCGTGCCGCCGCTGTAGGTGCTGACGCCGGTGAGCGAGAGTTTGCCGGCTCCGGATTTGTTCAGGCCGGTGGTGCCGGTGATGACCGATGCGATCACCGCGTCTGCCACGCAAACGATGCTCCCGGTTTGAAGCGAGCTGCCGACAAGCTGATAGACGCCCTCGGTCGCGGGGAGAAAGTAGATGGAACCTGCCGTGACAGCCTCCCCGAGCGTGATCGTCCCGGCTGCGGCGCTGGCATTGCCGATGGCCGCGTCCGCCGCCGGCTGCCAGGGCCCGGTGGTCGTGCCTCCCCACCAGGTGTTTGACGAATTCGACCATGTCCCGGAGCCATCCTGGATGCCGGACAGATCGGGGTCGGCGTCCCATGTCAGAGCGGCGGTCTTACCGGGAAGTCGCGTCAGGTCCGCCGCGACTTCGGCGGCATTCTGATAGTCGCCATCCAGCACCCACGGAATGTCGTTAGGCAGCCCGGCAAGCGCTGCGGAGGAAAGCGAAAGCGGAGCATACATCAAGGCTTCCACGGTGCTGCTTGTGGTGATCGCATTGCGCTGGGCGAGAGCCTTGGTTCCCGCACCGAGTACGGCCATGCCCAGCTTGGTGCCTGCCCACGTGAGTCCCGTGGCGATATTGGGGTTGGCGTTCAAATTCATGGCCGCCTTCATTCCGGGAATGGAATCGATCAAGGCACGGGCCTGGGTTGACGTCAGTCCGCGGTAGGGGCGATGCCACAGATGCACCGTCACGCCGCCGTCCCTGAGCCGTTGGCAGAATCCCTCCAGCACCGCCCGGTTCGCCGCGACTTGTGGATCGCCGGTGAGGGCTTCATCGACGAGATCGGTGGCCATGCTTTCGATGATGAGCACATCGCGCGATCCCAACAGCGGCAGCTTGGCGGCGATGTTCGCGAACACCCGCTCGCTGCGGACGTGGGCGCCGATTTCGGGGCTTCTCAGACGGGCGTCCAGATTCTGGAAGGTGACGCCGGTCCAGCCTTCAAGGTGATCGCTGTAATCCACGATGACCTTGAGTCCGCGTTGTTGCATCGCCTGACCAAGTCTTGTGCAGGCACCCTCGCTCATGCGCCAGACAAGATCCGATTCGAGCTTCACGCCGGCGAAGTTTTTCCACACCGGATCGAATTTCTTCAATGCGCGCTCGACGCTGCCTGGATCGCGCAGCGAGAGGAACAGATTGGGACGCAACGGGGAGGCCGTGCCGGATACGGTGGTCCGATCCACCGGCTGACCGGCCACCGGGGACGGGCTTCCACTGCCGGAGCCCGCACGCACGTTGGCATACACCGCTTCCCAATCGTCATGCACGCGGTCCAGAATTTCAATGCCGGGAAGATTCAAAGGATCGCGCAGAATCCCCGCCTGGGTCGGTGGCAGCAGGTGAAATTGAAAACCACTCATCGCCGGGTCTGCGGCCATCGCGGCGATCCGGGCCTCCAGTGCCGCATCGCCTGAGGAAAAGAGCAAGTGGCGCGCGCCGTTTAGCAGGAGCAGCTTGTCCTTCATTGCAGCGATCTCGTCGAGCGCGGCGGCCTGCTCATGGCGGCAGTCGATCACGAAGCGGAGCCGCTGGCGGTTCATCCAACGGCAGATGTCGTATTTCAAGGCATCATGGTCGATGTCCCGGAATTCGGTCCAATCGAGCATCACCCCATCGAAGTGCTGGAAGAACGTCGGCCAACGGATCAGGCTGCGATCAAGATCCGCAAGCGTCGGCATGCGCAGGAAACGGCCGCTGGGAACCGCGGGAAATGTCGGTGCTGCGGCGACGCGCACCGCGGCCCCCGCATTCACGCTGACTTTAAAGAACCGGACGTCTCCCGCTGCGACATGGGAGGCATCCGACGGAACACCGTCGCCGGAGAATCCCAGCGGCAGGAACGGATAGCTGGCGGCTAGATTGTCCAACGGCAGTTCCTGGACGGATTGGATCGCGCCGATCCGGCTCTGGAGAACGAACGACTGAGCCGTGAGTTGGGAATTGTAGATGCCAACGAGCCAGTTGTTCGGATCCAGGCGGTTCGTGACGAAGGCAAGCTGGTCGTTGCCCACCGAGAAAAGCTGTTGGGATTTCAACGCACCATCCATGATCCGACGCACATGTTCGGGAAAGACATGGGGCTGCACCTGCTCGGTGCTAGAATCCAGTGTTTGATTCCACAGCGGATACGGCCGCGTCACCATGGGGCTTGGGACGCGGTTCAAACCATAGGCGGAGGCCAGCAGCGTCACCCGCCCCTCGCCAAGCGGGACTTCGACAACGAGCGGAACGCCACCGGATGCGGCGCTCACGACGGCACCCGGTATCCCGCCCGGATCGACAGGCAGGACATCGAACGAAAGAGTTTCCGCAAAGGAGCTTCCGGACGCGAGGTTCACCTGGCTGTTAGCTGGCAGCGCGACCGGCTGGACTCCGATGCCCCACTCGGGCCAGAGCCGTTTCGCGTTGGCGGCGGTCACTACGACATGGCCACCATTTGCGGCATAGACTTCGAGTTTATCCCGCAACTCCCGCCCGGCGGTCGGCAAATCGCTGGCAAGAATCACCACGCCATAGCCATCCATGACCGGTGCCGGGCAATCGCTCGTGACCACCTCCACCAGGTCGCCGTAGGGCGTGGGGGCCATCGCCCGGCTTTCGTCCTTCCACATGCCGTTGTCGGCGTAGCGCGGATAGACCGTGTCAAAAAGCAGGTGGGTCAGAAAGTCGCCTGGCTGATAGGCCTGCGAGACATGCTTCTTGAACTGTCCGGAAAGCGCCATGCCCGGCATCCATCCTTGAAACGGGTCGGTCAGGAATGCGACCGGGCACTGCACCGGGCCGGGGCGCGGGTGCTGGTCGAGGAAGCCGTTCATCCAGTTGTTGAAGTCCTTGACGATGGGTGCGGGGCCATAAGCATCCTCACAGCTCAGGATGGCGCAGTTCCACTGATATTGGCTGTAGAGGTAACGGCGGCGGAGAGCGGTGCTGGTGTAATGTTTGTCCCATGAGGTGAAGACGGCGAGATCGCCTGCCAGGCTGACGCCGAACTGCCGGGCAGCTCCGCGCAGGAATGCGTATTGGACCTGGGCGTTGGTGACGCCGCCTTTGTTCTGGCATTCCGCTGCGGCGCTCACCACGAGGCCGTCCCGCAGCGTGCCGTGCCAGTTGTACATCACGGTGAGCAATGAGGCTTTGTCGGCATGGTCCTCCGCGATCCGGAGCTGGAAACGATGGAGCTTGAGATATTCCTCGAACGGATCTGCGGTTAAACGGTGCAGCGATTTGTAAACATTGTGATAGCGGCCGTCCTGCTCGCCGATGTCGGAACCGAGAAACCGTTCGCCAAGCGTGTCGATCATCCGGCCGAGGTAGTCGTAATTCACATATCCACCTGGATTTGAATCGGGGATGTAGCCGCCCAGATTCCACACGAAGAGCGCGGGGTCGGCGGCATTCAATCCGCTCAGGAGCGAGGTGAAATTTGCCTCGCTCGTTCTGACCAGATCGTAGTTGGGCCGATAGACCCTGCCGGTGCCACCACCCTGCGCGATGTTGGTGGCCTTCACATAGCGGTTGCCGACGAGTTGGACCCGGTCCCCGAAAGTATGCCAGCCCGGCATCGGCCAGGGCCGGCGGTTATAGTCGGCGTAGGTGCGGACGTCGATGAAGTGGTCGCTGATGACTGGCTGCTCAGGTGCGGCCAGTGCTGATGAGAAGAGCGAGGCGACGAAGACAACCGCGATTGGTAGGATGGAGATTCCGTGCATGGTGTTGTTGGTGGGGAATGTGCTCACATTTTGAACACCGCTGGGTGTCAGATTAATTGATCCCTTCGCCAAAAGTGGACTGCTGTTTTTCGACTTCCTTGAGTTTCAAATCATTTAGCTCACGACGCAGACGCTGGAGTTCCTGTTCCAGATCCGACTTGTCATGGGTCTGCAACACAGCGGTTCCGGCACCTTTATCGTCAATACGAGCCAGATCCTTAAGTGAATAGATTGCCGGCATGCCACTCGCCACACTGTGAGTGACCAGTTCCCCGCTCATAGGCCGCTCCAAACCGGCAAACAAAACATTGGCAGTGACCTTGATGCGTCCAGGCGTGGTGTTGGACTGAATACACATCGGCGCGGTTCCCCAGAGCACCGGACGTGGATTCACTCCGACGTCGCTGCCTCCGAGTAGCCGCCCTTCGCCTTCGATGGTAAACTGCACCTGCTCGTTGGTGAGGCGTTTGATGTTTCCTTCCTTGTCTGCAATCCCCGCAACCACTGTGACAACGTCGGAGCCGTTGGCCACCAAGTCCACGCCTTCACCGTCAAGCCACAGCACCACTTTTTCCGGTCGGCCCGAAGGCACCACTTTGTGCGTGGCCACGACTTTTCCGCCGATCAGGCCTTCAGCCAGGAGATATACCTCCGCCTGTTTCTTCGCGCGTGCCTTCGTTTTGCAGGCCATATAATCAAAAGCTTTCTTGAACGTGATGATTGGTGCCGGCATGCCCTTGCGCGTTGGATTTCTTCGATAGATCTGAGGTTTTCCGTCCTTCAAGAAGGTGAGACGCACCTCGTCGCAGTTGGAATAGACCGTGACGTCTTCCGAGGAAAAAGGAGTCATTTCATGAGCGATGAACACCATGGGTCCGGTGTTGGCGATGAGGTCGGACTTCACCGGACTGCGCTGAGCCTGAAACATGTAGTAGGCATATTTTGGCTGGCGGAATGCATCCATGATCCCGCCCAGGAAGGGCATCGGATGATAGCCGCGCTGGTGATCGAACGAATGCCAGAAGGTTCCGCCGACCACCTGCCGCGGGTTTCGATATAAAGTCTCCAGAAACCCGTCCGCTTGACCATAGTGCCCGGCCTGGACCAACATCGCCGCCTCGCCCCAACCCCGATTCACCCGGCTGTTGGAGTTCTGTGCGTTCCAGTCGTCCGTGTTGTCCCCCCACTCGCGTACGAAGTAGGTCTTGGCGGGATCCAGCTTGCCCCGCGGCCGCAACAATATGGGAAAATATTGCGCACCCTCGGAACCATCGTCGCAAGACGAGGTGCTGTAGGGATAGGGAAATTCCTCGGCCACCGCTTGTGCCGCTTTTTTTGCGAAATCGGCTGGATAGGATGTTTCGTTAAGGACGGGCTCCCAGAAGAAGAGCGAAGCGTGATTGCGGTTCTGACGCACGACGTGGCGGATGTCTGAGTACACCCGGGTCCCGAAAAGCGGCTTACTGTTCCAAAACTGCCAACCGGGAGTGTTGGTCACCACAAACAAACCCAGTTCATCGCAAGCATCCATAAACGCCGGGTCCGAAGGGCAATGGCCGGTTCGAATGACGGTCATGCCGGCATCGCGCAACTTCTTCGCGTCGCGCCAGTGCATGCTGTTGGGCAACGCATGGCCCACCACGGCGAAATCCTGGTGACGATTGGCCCCGATCATCGCCGACGGATACGGCTTTCCGTTCAGCCACAAGCCGTCCGCCTGCCTGAACTCGATGCCGCGAATCCCGATCCGCTGCACATATCCATCCACCACTCTGCCGCTGCGATCTTTTACCATCACCTGAAGCTGATACAAATAGGGTGACTCGGGACTCCACAAATTCGGCGCGACCAAGTTCATCCGCGCAACCACGCTGGCAGCCGCGCCCTTGGGCACCGAAGCCACTGCCGACACCTTTTGAACTACACCTCCAGCCTTGTCAGCCAGGGTATAATCGACCGATCCCGCAAAGTCCGAGGCTTGATCATTGCGCAGGTGCAGCCGCAGATTCACCTCCGCGCTGCGTTCACTTACGTTGTCGTATGAAATTAAAATTCCGCCGCCCGCGACTTCGTTTTCATAATTCGGATCGGTGATGAACACCTTGCCATGCGCCACCAGCCAGCAGTCGCGGTAGATCCCGCCAAAGTAAGTGAAATCCAAAGCGGACTGCGGTTTGCCGGGCGGATAGAGCGGATCGTCGCAGTTATCGGCGTACACGGCGATCACGTTTTCCCGACCCCACTTCAAGTGAGAGGAAACATCGGCGATCACCGGCAGATAGCCGCCAAAATGTTCAGTGACCAGGGTGCCGTTCACCCACACCTTGCACTTGCCCATGATCGCCTCGAAGTGAAGGAATAACTTCCTTCCCTTCAAGGCGGGGTCCGGCGTGAAATGTTTTCGATACCATGCCGGCCCCTGATAATTGACCCCGCCGCTGGCATCAATCGGCAGGTATTCCAGCCCGTGGGGCAGGCAGACCACGCCCCATTTGCTGTCGTCAAATGCCGGAGACTCGGCATTGGGCGCGTCGCCTTTCAAAAACCGCCACGCCACGTTCATCGAATAGACATCGCGCCCGGTCCCCTTCATTTGATAGAACCCGGCGGTGGAAAATTGGGGCTGGTGAGTCAGCGTCGGCAAGAGGGGCTCGATCGGCTTCGCGGCCTCGGTTTCTGCCGATGCAGGGATTAAACAAACAAGTCCCAGGACGACCGCAAGTAATCTGCCGCAGGGTGAGCGCTCAGAACGCGGACCGATCTTGGGGAGCGTGTGGGGCTGGTTCATAGGTGGTCTAAAGAATCTCGTTTCCGCGCGATTAGGTCATGGCGTGACGCCCGCTTTGATTCTTGCAAAGCGGTTTGGGGCGCCACCGAGCGGGATGGCAACGCTGATAATGTCCGGGTTTCCATCGTTTTGGTAACGGTTACTCCGCTGGAAGAGGCTGCGGTGGTCGCTCCGATCTGATAGATGAGCGGCCGGGGACGGGATGATGCAGGCGGCCAAGGTGCAGGCGGCGAGCAGCAGTCGATGGGGCAATGAAGCAATCGAATTGTCGGTTGTCATGGATTTGTCATGGTCGCTTGTCCTGCCCTGCGGCGGCGGAGCAGGCCGGCGGTGACGAGCAAGCCACCGGTCAGAAAACTGGATGGTTCTGGCACGGCGGTCCAGACCAGGTTGACGTCGTTGCCGGTGTAGCTGGTGGAGAACGAGCCGAGCGACGACCACAGCGTGTTGTTGATGGCGGCGAAGGTCCCGGTCAGGGATCCGGCTCCCGTGTTGTTCAGGATGCCGGCCCAGGTTTGATCGATTTGCCAGAACGGGATCGCGGTCGGGGCGAAGGATCCGAGGTTTAGGCCCAATGAGGCACCGGTGATGTCCGCGTTGCCTGTCGTGAGTGTGATGAGATCGAAGTTGGTGCCGGGGCTGGCGGTCGAGAGCGTGGCGAGTTCCCATTGATAAATGCCGGCGATCGTGAGGCCGTTGCTTACGGTTAGGTTTCCTGCGCTGGAGCCCGGGGCGATGATGCCGCCGCTTTCCACATTCACGGCACCCACAAATCCGCTGCCGCTGAGCGTTGCGGTGTCCTTCACGGTGGTCAGGACGCTGGTGGAAATGTTGCCGGTGACCCACAGTTTGCCGGCGTTGACTGTGGTGCCGCCAGTGTAGCTGTTGGTGTTCGTGAGCTTCAGCGTGCCCGCGCCGGTCTTGATTACACTGGCACCGGTGGTGCCCGGCTGGGAGATCACCCCACCGATGACGAGGTCGTCTGCGGCACCGCCATCTGCCACGTTGATCGTCAGCGGGAGGCCAGCCTCGAAATCATTGCGGATCATGATATTTGACGAAATGGTCGAGGCGGTGGCACTGGCCAGCGAGTTCAAGGCGCTGTTGCGCCAGCTGATTTTACCGCCAGATATCGTGCCGCCAGTTAGGTTGAAGGTTGCGTCCTTGTTCATCTTGTCTCCAGTCACGACCACACTGCCGCCGACGACATCGAGCGTGTCGATCTTGCTGCCGTCGGTGGTGGTGCCGAAGCCACCGAAGTTACCGCCGGAGACCGTAAGGGTGGCACCGGTATTCACCGTGACGGTGCCGCGAACCGCTGCCGAGGAGGTGGAAGATGAATTCAGCAGCAGATTGCCGTCATTGACCGTGGTGCCTCCGCCGTAGGTGTTGATGTTGGTGAGTTCGAGCGTACCGGCGGTGGTTTTGGCAAGAGCGCCGGTGCCAGCAAGGATCGCGCTGACGGTGCCCGACTCGACGGCGTAACTGCTGCCGGTAAGAATGCCGGAGGAGCCTGAAATGGCTCCGCTGGTGAGAGTAACGGCCCCCAGGGTTTCGCTGTAGGTGCCGATGCTGAAAGTCCCGCCGCTCACGTTCAGAGCACCGGAATCGTAAAGGCGATTGGAATTTCCAAGGGCCAGGGTGCCGTTGTTGATGGTCGTGCTACCGCGATAGGTGTTTGCGCCGGTGAGTTCCAGAGTGCCTGCTCCATTCTTGACGAGGCCGACGTTAACAAAAGTGCCTCCGCTTGAAGACTGAGTGATGGCCCCGCCGATTCGCAGATCGGTGGCGGCGGCGCCGTCGGCGGTGTCGATGACGAGGTTTGCAACCACGAAATCGTTCCGAAGGATGATCTTCGAGGAAACCGTTGCGGTGTCCGCGCTGGCCAGCGAGTTCAGGGTGGTGTTTCTCCAATTGATCTCCCCGCCCGAGATCGTGCCGCCGGTCATGTTGACCGTAGCGTTCGTGATGAAGCTGGTGTTGAGCGTGTTGTTGACCGTGCCGCCGACGACATTGAGCGTGTCGATTTTCTTGCCTGTGGTGGCACCGAAGCCGCCCCACGCGACTCCGGCGATGCGCAGAGTGCCGCCGCTATTTACCGTGACGGTGCCGCGGATGGCGGTGTCGGTGGTCGTTGATTCGAGCGAAAGCGTGCCGTTGTCGATGATCGTTCCGCCGCTGTAGGTGCTGACGCCGGTGAGCGAGAGCGTGCCGGCTCCGGATTTCGTCATGCCCGCAGAACCCGCCAGGACCGAGGAAATGCTTGCGTTCACTGCGGCGTTGATGGTCGGCGCGGTGCCACCGAGGGTGATCGTGCCGCCGGACAACGCGTAGTTGCCGGACCCGGCCGCATTGAAGGTGATGCCATTCGCGTTGACGGTCCCGACGTTGATCGTGCCAGCGGCCCCATTGCCGACGCCGAAGGTGGCGACGTCGCTGGAGGTGTTTCCCCAGGCACCGTAGCCAGTCCCGTTGAACCAATTGGTTCCACCGGTGGGGTTCCAACTGCCGCCGCCATCGTCAAGCGGCGAAGCACCGCTGGCATCCCATGTGTAAGGAGCGGCGTGGGCACAGGGAATCAAGAGGATTCCTGCAACGGTGTGAATGAAGGCGTGAAATGGGGATTTCATGAGGTTTTTGTTGGCTGTTGCCGGTTACCTATCGCTTTCGGTAATTGATTTTTACTGCTCGGTCTTCACGCGGAGGAAACCTTTGCCAGCCAGGCCGGTGGAGGCATCAAGTCGGAATGTGTGATACTCGTAATCGCCGCCAGCGGGCCAACCGGGGGGGACGATGGCCGGGGTGACCTTGGTGACGGGCGAGGCGAACGCATCGAGATCGAGCGAGCCTTGGGCCGTGTAGTTCACGCCGTCGGCGGTGGCGGTGGCGCCGGTCCCGAAGTCGGCACCCGCGCGGGTGGCGAAAGTGAGGATGAGGGAATTGCCAACTGACGGCACGTTGGCTGTCTGGCCGAGGCGATAGCCATTGTCGGCACCATCCAGCGGATCCCCGTTGAAGGCGAATTCAGTGAGATTGTTCACGCCGTCCGCATCGGGATCGCCGGTGGGCGTGGCGTCGGCCAGGGAATCGATGTCGGTGATCCTGCTCTGCGCCCAAGTGCTGAACGGGTTGGCGGTGACGAGGTAGCCATTGGCATCAAGCGTGCAGGTGCCGAGCCCGCTGCCATTGACGCTGATGAGGGCCAGTTGGGCGGGGTCCAGGCCTCCGCTGGTGGCACCGAAGCGAAGCGATGTCGCCTCTAAAGTGCCGGTGACATTGAGCGTGCCACCCGTCCAGTCCACCTCGCTGCTGTCGGCGAAGGCGAGTGCTGCCCCGCTGCCGAGGTTGATGTTGGCCGTGCCGGTAACGTCCAGCGTAGCGCAGGTGTCCGCAAAGGTATTTGCGTCAAGGGTTGCCGTATCGATTGAGACCGCGGAAACATCCGGTATCACATTCGAATTGCCCATGACCAGCGTGCCCGCGCTGATCGTCGTAGAGCCCGTGTAGGTGTTGATTTTCGTGAGCTTCAGCGTTCCTGCGCCGGACTTGACCACGCTGGCACCGGTGGTGCCCGGCTGGGAGATCACCCCACCAATGACGAGGTCGTCTGCGGCACCGCCATCTGCCACGTTGAACGTCAGCGGGACGCCAGCCGCGAAATCATTGCGGATCATGATACTTGACGAAATGGTCGAGGCGGTGGCGCTGGCCAATGAGTTCAAGGCGCTGTTGCGCCAGTTGATTTTACCGCCAGAGATCGTGCCGCCAGTTAGGTTGAAGGTTGCATCCTTGTTCGTCTTGTCGCCGGACACGACTACGCTGCCGCCGACGACATTGAGCGTGTCGATCTTGCTGCCGGCGTTGGTGCCGAAGCCGCCGAAGTTCGGACCGGAAACCGTGAGGGTGGCACCGGTATTCACCGTGACCGTTCCGCGAACCGCCGCGTCACTGGCCGAAGCATAATTCAGCAGCAGATTGCCGGCGTTGACCGTGGTGCCGCCGGTGAAGGTGTTGAGGGCGGTGAGCGTGAGCGTGCCGTTGCCTGCTTTCACGAGTGAAGCACCCGTACCGGAAAGGATGCCGCTCAGGGTGGCGGTGTTAGCCCCTGATAGAACGGTCCGCGGAGATGCGCCCAGATCGATGGGATTTTGGAAATCGAGCGTATTGTTAGCGGTTGTGCCGTTGAGAACCAGAGTGGCGGGGTTGTATGAGGCGCTGCCCCAAGTGATAGCGGCGGAAGCTCCTCCGAGATTGACCGTCCGGGCAGCTCCATTGGCACTAAAGCCGCTGGTGCCGCCGGTGATCTGGACCTCGGCGGCACCGGTTCCGAGGGCACGCGCGAAGTTGTCGAACGCCATTTCCACATAGCCGCCGTTGAGAAGAAGGTTGGCGGTGCCGCCCGTGGCCCCGATGCCACCGGGCAGCGCGCTGGCACTGCTCAGGCGGAGGGCTCCGCCGCCCACGGTGGTGGTGCCGGTGTAGAGATTTGTCCCGCCGAAGGTGACCGCAAGGCCATCGCCGCCGGTGATCGCGACCGATGAGGCTGTGGCACCGTTGGCCGTTCCTGTCGTGGCACCGGTGTTGTTCACGGGCACGTTGATGGTGATGTCCCTGGCTGCGGCATTCAGGACCAATTCGTTGTTATTATTGGAGCCAATGACGACCGCCGGATTGCCGGTTCCGCTGACCATACTAATCGTCAAGGTCCCAGTTCCCACGTTCATCAGGCCATTGATGGTGAACAAAGTGTTTCCATTGCTTGCCCCAAGCCCCAGCTTACCGGTGATTCCCACATAGCGCACGGTGTTCGCCGTGCGGTTGAAGCCGATATCACTGCCACCGGCAACATCATAGTTGACGGTATTGTCAGCCGACGAACTCCAACTAAAAGCAGCGCTGGCCGTCCCACCGGTATAAGCCACGAGGCTGCCGCCGCTCACCGTGGCGTATCTGGCGCTGGAGCCGGTGCCGACAAACGCCCATGGGCCGACGATGTCATTGACGTTGGTGATGCTGGAAGAAGTATAGGTGCCGGTGGAGCTGAGCGTGAGCACCGCACCTGCGGCGCGGGTGAGCGTGCCGTTGACCGCCAGCGTGGAGCCCGCACCGGTGCTCCATGTCTGGCTTCCGGCGGCCAGCGAGAGGTCGCTGGAAATGGTGTTGGTGCCGCTCGTCAGCGTGTCGGCATTGATGCCGGAGGGACCGAGGGTGATGGTGTTCGCCGCGATGGTGTAGCCGGCATTGTTGAAGGTGACGTTGCCGGTTGTGATGGGTTCGGTCAGGGTAACTGTGCCGATGCCGGCGGCATCGAAGATCGCGTTGTCGGGCGTGGCGTTGTTCCAGGTTGAGCCGGTCCAGTTGGCATCGGTGGTGTTCCAGTTGCCGGTGGCGGTGCCGTTGTTCCAAGTGAGATCAGCGGCATGGGCGTAAGTGATGGACAGGACGGCGGATGCGAAAAATGCGATGCGGGATTTCATGGGATTTGGCGGGTTGGAATTGACTGAGCACCTATCCAGTCCTTGACAGGCCCTCCTGTCATGCCGGGAATGCCTATCTTTCGGCCAGTGTGTGCCATCCGGGATAGGGCCGCCCGGCCCGAAGGCCGGACGACGCCCCCCACTGATCCGGACGAGCGCAATTAACGCATCCGGTTCCTCGGGGTTGTGGTTTCATTGCATGCTGGAGTGAATAATGCGAGCTGGAAGTAAGGGAAACACACGCAGCATGCCTTGGAACCGTTCCCAGTTCGGGCTGCTGCTGCGGTTGCGCCGCTGGAGCCACCTGCGCCACAACTTCGCCACCTCATACCGCAGCCGTGACAGCATGCGGATGTTTCCGGTGACTCCGTAATAGCAATCGTGCCCACGCAGCTTTTCGTTAAGTTTGCGCTGCTGCTCTTTCATGGACAGGTGACGGTGTTCCATCCCCCACTCCTTGATCGCTTGCAGCGTCCGTCGGAACCGCCCCGCCGCGGTTTTCTTCTTCACCACCTGATTGCCCTTCACTGATTTCCCCCAATAGTGGGTGAAGCCAAGGAAGTCGAAGGTCTCGGGTTTCTCGCCGGTTCCTCCAATACGCGCTGGCCGCCCGAAGCGCACCAACCGCGTTTTCTCAGTATTGATTTCCAGCCCGAAACGAGCAAACCGCTTTGCGATCACCCGCTGGACTTTATGAACATCCTCCAATCGCTCGAAGCCCATGACGAAGTCAT